>DASYHR010000580.1:0-1501 GCA_035998385.1 Dyadobacter sp.
AGGACTGGCCGGATGCATTACTTCCACAAGAACTGAAAAGAGCCAATCCGATGAATATTTACAGACTCGTGAATAATCTGTTAACAAAAGACCCGGCTTAACAACGCTTGTAAAAACTAATAAATCGTTCTGTCGGCAGAACTGATATTGAATTTGAGTAATTTGTAGACCTAAACTTTTTTAACCAAAACTATGAACCAAAAAATAGGTGCCGCACTTGTCTGCCTGTCTTTATTTGCAGCTCAGACAAACCATGTTTACGCAGATAACAAAACAGAAGCCATTGCTGCCGCCAGTCCTATTGAAGGACGTTGGGATATCACCGTTGATGTAGATGGAAAGCCTTCTCCTTCCTGGCTGGAAGTTCGTCATTCGGGACACACCATGCTGATCGGCCAGTTCACCGGCATTTCGGGAAGTGCACGTCCGATATCGCGGGTATATTTTACTGATGGAAAATTCACCTTTTCGATTCCTCCACAATGGGAAAAAGGTTCTGAAAACATGAAAGTTGAAGGCACCGTGAATGGTGACAAACTTGCAGGTACCCTAACAACGAGTGAGGGGAAAACGTACAACTGGAAAGGCGTACGTGCTCCATCGCTAAAACGGACAATTGCGCCGGTATGGGGCAAACCTGTAACTTTATTTAACGGAAAAGACCTCAGCGGATGGCATGCAGACGGAACCAATCAGTGGGTTGTTAAAAATGGTGTGTTGGAAAGTCCGAAATCAGGAGCAAATCTGATCACCGACACAAAATATGACGATTTCAAACTTCACATTGAGTTCCGCATTCCGAAAGGAAGTAACAGTGGTGTATACCTACGCGGACGCTACGAAGTGCAGGTCACTGATAGCAAAGGCATGGAGCCGGAACTGGATCAGATGGGTGCCGTATACGGCTTTATTAAACCAAGTGAAATGGTTGCAAAAGATGCAGGTGAATGGAACACGCTTGATATTACGCTGGTCGGCAGAATGTTGACATTGGTAGCAAATGGCAAACAGGTGATTACAAATCAGGAAATTCCTGGTATCACCGGAGGAGCCATTGACAGCAACGAAGGAGAACCAGGGCCGTTGTTTATTCAGGGTGACCATGGTCCTGTTGAATACAGAAATATCGTGATTACCCCTGCTAAATAAAAGAAAGTAATTCATTCGGATAACCGACTTCTACCAAAAATAATCCTTCAGCCGGTGCCTGTGCGCCGGCTTTTTTTCTGTCTCTAGCTTTAATTACCTCTTCAAAATCAGATACCGACCTTTTGCCTTTGCCTACCTCCAATAAGGTGCCCACGAGAGCACGTACCATTCCTCTCAAAAAGCGGTTTGACTGTATACTAAAAATCAACATATCGCCTTTATCCTGCCATTTGGCTTCAGTGATACTGCACCGGAAATTGTTGACATTGGTGTGAATCTTACTAAAACTCTCAAAATCAATATACCTTAAAAGAAGCGCTGCAGCTTCATTCATTCGTTCGATATCAAGCTC
>DASYHR010000588.1:0-5662 GCA_035998385.1 Dyadobacter sp.
GACATAAAATGAAGTACGGGAAGACGAAGCTTTCAAGGTATGGTTATACAGTCCGATCGCTTCGTTCTTTCTGCGCTTACCGATAAATACATTAACTACCCCAGCTACTACCATACCCAACCCTAACCCAGTTATAACATATCCGGGGGTATAGTTTACCTCACGACTCGAACCAGAGGCAAACATTTCATCCATTGCCGATTTCAGCGTCATGATATTTCCAACTACGGCTATACCTCCTCCGGCGATCACAATGGCAACTCCGGTTTTTTGAAGTTTCCGTCCTTTTTCATAAATACTCAAAGCGGAAGTATCTACAGATTGCAACCGCGTCAGAATATCCTGCGTCCGCAGTACCCGCCCTTTCTCACTATACCCTTTAAATCTAATCCTGATGGTATCAACATCGGTTGCTGTAGCATCATAGACTGTTCTCTCTGGTAAATCCTGAGCATGAACCAGGCAATTGGAAATCAAAAGCAGACATGCCCAAAAGGCAAAATATGTAGAATTTCTTTTAATTAGTGATGTAGGGAGGGGATATAAAAAAAGCCCGTTGATTAGACGGGCTTAAATTTATCAAATATTTTATTACATATCCAATAGCAATCTCATCGGATCTTCCAGTAGCTGCTTCACGCGAACCAGGAAGCTAACCGAATCTTTTCCATCAATGATGCGGTGATCATAAGAGAGAGCCAGATACATGATCGGGCGTATCACGATTTGACCGTCTACCACAACCGCTCTCTCCACGATGTTGTGCATCCCAAGTATAGCAGACTGAGGTGCGTTGATAATCGGCGTTGACAGCATCGAACCGAAGGTCCCGCCATTCGTGATTGTAAACGTCCCGCCTGACATTTCGTCAAGACCTAATTTACCGTCACGGGCACGGATTGCCAAACGAACGATCTCTTTTTCAATAGCTGCGAAAGACAAAGTTTCAGCATTTCTGATTACCGGAACTACCAATCCTCTCGGTGTTGATACAGCTACAGAAACGTCAGCAAAATCGTTGAAAATCATTTCCTCCCCGTCAATCGAGGCATTTACGCCAGGGAAGTCTTTCAATGCAACGGTAACTGCCTTCACAAAGAAGGACATAAAGCCCAAACCCACTTCATGCTTTTCTTTGAATTTATCTTTGAATTTAGAGCGCAGATCCATCACCGGCTTCATGTCAACCTCATTGAAAGTTGTAAGCATTGCCGTTTCGTTTTTCACCGCTACCAAACGGCGTGCGATGGTTTTACGAAGTGATGACATTTTCTCACGACGCTGAACACGATTGCCACTTGCAGCAGGCGCCGCCGCTGTAGGAGCAGAAGCTGCTTTTGCAGGCTCGGCTGGCTTGCTACCTGCTTTCAGCGCGTCGTCTTTCATCACACGTCCACCAGATCCGGAGCCGTTTACGTCTTTAACATCTATGCCTTTTTCAGCAAGTATTTTTGCAGCTACAGGAGACGCGTGTTTTTCAACTGATTTTTCAGAGGAAGCAGATTGCGGAGCGGCTGCAGGAGCAGCTGGTGCAGCAGCACCCGATGAAGCGCCTTCTTCAATTTTGCAAATTAATGCACCAATTGCCAGGGTGTCGCCTTCCTGTCCGACAATTCTCAACGTACCGGCAGCTTCTGCAGGCAATTCAAAAGTTGCCTTATCAGATTCCAGTTCGCACAGGATCTCGTCTACTTCTACATGATCACCATCTTTTTTGCTCCACGAAGCAATGGTCACTTCTGTAATAGACTCGCCTACTGCAGGCACTTTCATTTCGTAAATTTTCCCTTCAGCAGCAGCTTCCGGTTTTGCTTCAGCCGGAGCAGCAGCTGGTGCCGGGGCCGGAGTTTCACTTTTCGCTTCAGCAACAGGAGCAGAACCACCTGATGCAGCCGTATCGATTGTTGCGATACGATCGCCAATGCTTAGCGTATCGCCTTCCTGCGCTTTAATATGTAAAACACCTTCTGCTTCCGCAGTCAATTCAAAAGTTGCTTTGTCCGAATCCAGCCCGCAAATGACTTCGTCCATCTTCACAAAATCCCCATCATTTTTGAACCAGTTTCCTATTGTCACCTCGGTAATAGACTCGCCAACGGGCGGTACTTTTATTTCAATTTCAGCCATTGTATCTGCAATCTTGTGATCGAATTTAAGTGTCTTGTTTCTTTCAATTTTTTATTCAAATGCACGAACAAGAATTTCAGCCTGCTCTTTTGCGTGTATTTTGCTGAACCCTGTAGATGGTGATGCACTTGATTCTCTGGCAATTACCTGAAGTGGACTCGCTCCTGTGTACATGCGTAGCATAAATGTCCATCCACCCATGTTGAATGGCTCCTCCTGTACCCAGTACACTTTCGCATTTTTGTATTTTGCCAAATGTGCATCAATCTGCGTTTGCGGGAAAGGATGCATTTGCTCCAGACGAATAATCGCAACATCGTCGCGTTTGTCAGCCTGTTGCTTTTCGTAAAGCTCGTAATACAGCTTACCAGTACACAGCAACACTTTTTTCACCTTTTTAGGATCTGCATAAGTATCTCCGATTGTTTCCTGGAAGCTTCCGTTTACCAGGCTGTCAACAGGAGAAATACAAAGCGGATGTCTCAGCATTGACTTTGGTGACATGATAATCAACGGCTTTCTGAACTGTGATTTCAGCTGACGACGCATGATATGGAAGAAGTTAGCCGGTGTGGTAACATTGGCCACGATCATGTTGTAGTTAGCAGAAAGCTGCAGATATCTTTCAGGGCGTGCATTGGAGTGCTCCGGTCCTTGTCCTTCGTATCCGTGAGGAAGCAACATCACCAGACCATTCCACCTATCCCATTTGGTTTCGCTCGATGAGATAAACTGGTCAATGATTACCTGCGCACCATTGGCGAAGTCACCAAACTGTGCTTCCCAAATTACGAGTGCCTTAGGGTTGGCCATTGAATAACCAAACTCAAAACCAAGCACAGCATACTCAGACAGCAGTGAGTTGTAGATCATAAACTGACCCTGGTCCTCACTGATATGTCCAAGGCTGTTGTATGCATCATTCGTTTCGACATCATGCAATACGGCATGTCGGTGAGAGAACGTTCCGCGTTGAACATCTTGTCCGCTCAAACGAACTATATTTCCTTCAGCCAGGAGTGAACCATAAGCCAGCAATTCAGCTGTTGCCCAGTTCACTTCTTTCTTATCAAAGATCATTTGTTCACGATCTTTCAATAACTTATCAATCTGCTTCAGCCTGTTGAAACCGTCAGGTGTTTTGATAAGTGCCTTGCCTACTTTTTCAAGTATTTCAAGTGGCACACCCGTTTCTACCGATTGCTCAAAATCTCCGGCAGTAGCTTTACGTAATGTATGCCATTCCTGCTCCAGCTTAGGCATTACATAAGGCAAAGCCTTTTGTTTTACCATATCCAGACGCTCCTGCAACAGCTGCTTGAACTCTTTGTCCATATTCACAGCCAATTGCGCATCCACGTCTCCACGATCCACCAATACTTTTTGATATATTTCGCGAGGATTCAGGTGATTCTCAATGGCTTTGTAAAGTACAGGCTGAGTGAATTTCGGTTCGTCAGCTTCATTGTGTCCATGACGACGGTAGCAAACCATGTCAATGAATATATCCTTGTTGAATTTCTGACGGTATTCAACTGCCAGACGCATACAGAACACCACAGATTCCGGATCATCTCCGTTTACGTGTAGTACCGGTGCATCAACGATCTTTGCAATATCAGTACTGTAAATACTTGACCTCGCATCCTCAAAATCCGTTGTAAAACCTACCTGGTTATTGATTACAAAGTGGATCGTTCCGCCTGTGTAATAACCACGCAGACCTGACATTTGAGTCACTTCATATACAATCCCCTGCCCTGCTACTGCAGCATCGCCGTGGATCAATACAGGAAGAACACGATCGTAGTCACTGTCGTACATGCCATCGGCACGGGCACGAATGTACCCTTCTACTACAGGATTTACCGCTTCAAGGTGTGAAGGGTTAGGAGCCAGTTTCAAATGAACTTTCTCTCCGTTCTCGGCAGTGATCTGACTTGCAAAACCCATGTGGTATTTCACGTCACCATCACCCCAAACCTGATCCGGCAGGTTACCTTCAAACTCGTTGAAGATCTGACCGTATGTTTTCTGCATCACGTTAGCGAGTACGTTCAGACGTCCGCGGTGAGCCATACCGATCATCACTTCAACCACGCCCATTTCAGCCGCCTTGTTGATCATGGCGTCCAAAGCTGGAATTGTCGTTTCACCACCTTCCAGCGAGAAACGTTTTTGTCCAAGATATTTGGTATGAAGGAAGTTTTCAAATACAACCGCTTCGTTCAGCTTTTTGAGAATGTGCTTTTTCTCATCAATAGAAAAGGCCATATCCAAAGCCTCCTTTTCTATTTTTTTACGAAGCCAGCTTTTTTGTTCACGATCACGGATATATAAATATTCGAAACCGATGTTACGTGTATAAATTTTCGTAAGAGAGTCAATAATTTCCCGTAGTGTAGCAGGACGTCCGAAAACTTCAACACCAGCTTCAAAAACAGAATCAAGATCTTCGACGCCCAAATTGAAATCAGAAAGCTCTAATTGCGGACGACGATCTTTTCTCTTTTTGATAGGGTTGGTAGTAGCCAGAAGGTGACCTCTTGACCGGTAACCACGGATCAGGTGAACGACCTCCATTTCCTTACGGATACGGGCCGGATCAGCCTTACCTGCAGTAGCAGATTCCTTACCATTGACAGCACCATTTGTGTGTCCGTTTGCCTTTTCAGGATATTTCTGAGAGAAATCGTAGCCCTCAAAAAACTTTTGCCAGCCTTCGTCTACTGAAGCTGCATCTTGCTTATAGGAATTGTATAAATCCTCTATGTAAGCACCGTCGGAATTTGCTATATACGTGTATTTATCCATCACAAATGTGATTATTTCATTTACAGGACAAAGTTAAGACACTTATGTAAACAAAACACATAAATTGTCCTATTAACTTTACCCAAAACTATACTCATTTTAACATAAATTTAATACTTCTGGAAACCATTCGGGTTCGGAACAAATTTCAGCATCAGCTCGTGTACTCCTTTTGGGCCGGTGTAGTTTGTAAAAATTTGTTCCACCTGTCTGGAATTATAGAAATAACCAAGCCTTACATTTTTACCCACATTTACCTCAGCAGATAACTGAAAAAAATTAATTCCTGATTGTGAGATTGTATTTGATCCTCCTCCCATACGATAGGAAGCGCCGAACCCTACCTTTTCACTGATCCATAATCTCGCGCCCAGATCCAATCTTAACTTATGGTCTTTTTCCTGCACCACCAGCGCGTGCGGTAATAGCAGCAAATCATCACCCAGGTCATAACTTCCACCCGTCATCAGGTACAAAGGACGACGATAAAAACCACTTATTAACTGATCTCCGAAACCATGCGATAGCACTTCCGGCTTGGATATACCCACATAGAAATTTTCAGAATACAGCCAGCCCCCTACCCCAAAACTACCAAGTGCTCTGTTGTTTGTTCTTGCAGAGAGGTCGAACACGGGTAAAAAATTAACTCCTCCTTGTGCACCCAACCCAAGTTTCCAATCATCAGAGATCCCAAGATGGTAAGCAAAACTTGCTGACA
>DASYHR010000636.1:0-4222 GCA_035998385.1 Dyadobacter sp.
ATTCTGAGTCCCATACGCTGGAACTCAGCTCCATGAAATTGTCCAACCACTTCCACTTTCACTACGCGATAGATGTTTGCAATTCCGTAAACCAGCTCGGTATAGTTACGCATCGTTGGAGCTTTGAGATAATGGACCTGCAGGTTTTCTGACAGGCCTGTTACACGTAGAGGCTCTATGCGCGTAAGCAGGAAATGCTGCAGCGACCAGATCGCATGCCCCTGAACAAACCATTGAGCAGTGCTGTATTCATAATAGGGAAGCATTTTGAACTGGTATGGCGTATCTCCCCAAAGGAAAAAGAATTCATTTCCCATGAAGTGACGGTAGTCATTGAAATACATCTTCTTCGTACTCAAAAAACCTCCTCCATTTATGCTATAATCCAGGTCACTTCTCGGACCTATATTCAGGCTTTGCCGGATGGTGGCCTGCAGAAGCGAATAATCCACATCACCGGCGAATGGCAATCCTGCTTTGTAGTTAACCGAGAGAGAGGGCCCCCGGCTTCTTAAATACCTCTTCTCACCGTTACGTATCAGATATCTGCGCCAGGGTCTGATATGCGCTGTGACATCAAAAAGGATGGCATTGTGTTCAGGGAAACCTGTATCAGAAAGTTCGTTGTTTACAGGCCGGTTAGGTGTGTATTCATATCTATCCCATAGAAAGATAGGACGCGAGCTGGGTTCGTTGAAAAGCTCTTTCCTCTTTTCATATTCCAGACTGACGTCAAACCCAAAAATATCTCCGATATTCCGCTGTGAATATTCAGCACGAACGTAACGTTGCTGGTAAAGTTTCATCAGACTTCTCGAAAAGAAACGCCCTGCAATGCTGTTGGGAAAAGGAAGGATCGGATTATTTCTGTTGATTTGAGAAGCCATTTCGCCTCCCGATAAAGTGAAATCCCAGTTGGTATCGCCTATATTGGCTTCCAGGTTTCCATATAGTTTTTTACGGCCGAAGGAATATCGGGCCAGAGGACGAAGGCCGAAATGTTTTGTCTTATCCCAGGTTTTTTTCCATTCTGTAATAATATTGAGCGCATTACCTTCTACGGCATTGTAGCTGATGGCCCACAACGGACTTTTGAAATAAAATGAATTACCATTCCCGAGCGCGTAGGTATTTCCTGTAGCCAGGTGTCTCAGTTTGAAATGCGTGGAATCCGGTTTAGTTTTCTCGGCTTCCTTAACTACTTTGATGCTGTCCTGCAAAGAATAACTGCTGACTTCGGAAGTAGTCAGTGGAATCGGGCGAAGGTTTTCCCAATAGGTCGTATCTCTTTTATTGGCAAGCGTATCGATGGTGATCGAATCCTGTCTGACCACACGTTTGTTGCCCACAATTTTCTGTTCTTTTCTCTGCTCTTTTTCATATTCTTTTGTCAGCTTTCTGAAGTTTTTCGTAGAAAATTCTTTTTGCTGTTCAATAAGTTTATCCAGTTTTCCAGTCGATTTGGAGACGGTTTCTTTTTTATGATCTTCAATCACAATGTCTTCTCTCAGCCCGGGATCCACATTTAACTTACTGTATGTAACGGAAACCAGGTATCTGAATTCTCCGGCAAATCCAAGGTAACCACCATCCAGTTTGAATTGCTGATTGACAGGCAACCACACATTGTCAATAGGAGAAAATGATTGTTTGGCAGATATATTTAACCCTCGGGTTGTTGTCTGTAGATCATAACTATGAATCGCCCAGCGGTCTTCGATAATGAATAAAGTGCCCTTGAAAACACCTTCTCCATATGCTTTTGGAATAACCTTGATTTTATTCACAACTACACCCCGGTCTTCAAAGTAGCCCTGATACTCATAACGGTAATAGCCAAATGCTTTCGGCGACAGTGGTGAAATAGTTCCTGCTATTTCAGGGCTATACAAACTGGCGAGAATATATTCGTTGGGCGATGGAATACTATTGTCGAGGCTGTTACGGGTGGAAATGATACGCTGACTGTAATTATTTGGTCTGCTGTATTTAATTTCCGCAACACTTTCATTCAGAATGGCTTTACCTTCCTGAACACCCTCTTTTTTGAGTCTCCGGGCTATTAACGAAGGGATTTTGGTCGGGAGTCCGGTACTGCGGGAGTACACGCGTGCTGTATAACCTCTTACCTGCAGCTGGTGAAATCTTGCTTTGGCAATTGCCCTGCGCATTATGGTGTAGGCCGCGTCTTCCTTGCCTGAGCCAACATTTGCTTCCTTCAGCGTCAGCGCCTGTTCTTCCATCTGAACATCCAGCTCCACAAAAGAATTGTTGACGACGACAGAACGAACCAGCGTTTTGAAACCAAGATATTGAAAACTGATTTCATAGGATCCCGGCTCGAGTGTGAGCTCATACACACCATCCGCATTGGCCATCGTGCCATGGCTTGTTCCCTTAACTGACAAGCCGGCGTAGGGCAAGGCTTCACCCGAAACGGTCGTGATTTTTCCACGGATGCCCTTGCCATTGGTAAGTTGAGATACCGAAAGCAAAAGAATAAAGATGATGGCAATGCGCATGTTATAAATTTAGGATCTTATAAATATTCCTTAGTTTGCCCCTAATCATGCAACTGATGTCCGCAGTTGCTACAGTAGTTGGTACTCACAGGCATGGATTTGCCGCAGGACAAACATTCCATATGCTCAGATTTTTTACGCTCAGGTTGTTGTGTCCTCGACATTTCAACAGTTACGATACCCGTAGGAACTGCTATAATCGCATAACCCATAATCATAACGATGGAGGAAATCACCTGACCCAATGCTGTCTTGGGTGTTAGGTCACCATATCCAACTGTGGTTATCGTTACAATTGCCCAGTAAATACTTTGCGGAATACTCGTGAAGCCATGCTCCTCACCCTCCACTACATACATAATCGTACCAATGATGAGAACAAGTGCGACAATCGTCAGCATGAATACGGTAATCTTTTGCAGGCTGGCGATAATAGCTGTTTTCAGTACATGTGCGTGATGGACGAAACTGGTTAATTTCAGAATACGGAAAACCCTTAGCAACCTTAGTATACGTATTGTAACCAGGAAATGACCGGCTGGCAAAATGAAGGTAAGATAAAACGGGATAATGGATAAAAAATCGATGATCCCGAAGAAGCTAAACAGATATTTGAGCGGCTTGGGGTGGCTGTAAACCCTGAGAAAGTATTCAATGGTGAATACGAGTGTGAACAAAACTTCCAGCGTTCGCAAAATGGAGTGATATTCTGAACGAATGGAAGGTACACTTTCCAAACATACGGTAAGTACGCTGATGAGTATGAGCCAAAGAAGTATCAGGTCAAACTGACGGCCCGGACGGGTGTGAGCCCCAAAAATGATAATAAAGAGCTTCCCTCGTAAAGATTTACGATCAATGGCCATAGCTTATTTTTGCTGTAAGCCGGCAATGTAGTAAAAGCGCTTTACTTGCGCAAAACAGCAAACTCCGGCATGGACTTCGAGGTCAATGCCGGAGTATAAAATTTGTGCATTACTTAGTCACAACTCCCTTCGATGTCGCACGCTGCTCCGTCGGCAAGATTTACAAGTGGCGCTGGATTTGATTTTTCCCATTCGGAGAAAGATTTTTCCAGTGCACCTAAAAATGTTTCCGGTTGCTGTGCTCCCGATACCGCATATTTACGGTCCAGAACAAAGAATGGCACACCTCTCGCACCTACCTGTTGGGCTTCGTAGACATCGTGGTGAACCTGCTCACTGAACTGCGTGCCATTCAGAACTTCTTTTAATTCTGCAGTATCTAATCCTATCTGGTTTCCCAGGTCAGTTAGTGTCTGGTGATCAGCGGTATTTTTACCATCGGTGAAGTACGCTTTGAACAACTGTTCTTCTGCGTCGTCTCCTTTTCCTTTTGTTTTGGCAAACTGAACAAACCGGTGTGCATCGAAAGAATTGGCTACAACGGCTTTGTCCATATTATATTCCAGACCTACTTCTGCGGCTATAGAAGTTACATGGTCGTTCATTTGAGCTGCATAGTCCAGTGACCAGCCCTTCGCTTCAGCCAAATATTCATTGATCGTTTTGTCAGGCTCCGTTTTCATCGCAGGGTTAAGCTGAAAACTTTTCCATTCAATCTCAATTTTTTCCTTCTGCGGAAACTGTTCCAGAGCGGCTTCAAACTTCCTCTTGCCGATGTAGCAAAAAGGGCACATCACATCACTCCATATTTCAACTTTCATAGTCTCATTCTTT
>DASYHR010000641.1:0-3379 GCA_035998385.1 Dyadobacter sp.
CATGACAGGATCAAAAACCACAAATCCGGGTTTGTATTTCCTAAGCACGCTGGCTACGACTTTGGCTACCTCAATGGTATTAATCATGCCGATTTTCACGGCATCAATCGTAATATCTTCAAAAACAGCATCCAATTGCTGTTCCAGAAATTCGGCAGGTACAGCATGTATTGCTTTGACACCGAGTGTATTCTGAGCTGTCAATGCCGTTATGGCGGAGGTACCGTAAGCCCCTAATGCGGCAATCGTTTTGAGGTCCGCCTGTATGCCTGCTCCTCCACCACTGTCGGAACCAGCGATGGTTAACACGGTAGGATATCTGTTCACGTTCGTAGTCATGTTTTAAAATATTAAGATTGAATACCGGCAGCTATTCGTGCACGCAGAATTTGAGCAGCCTCGTAGGGGGAATGTGCGCTGCATATTGCAGAAATTACAGCAATACCTTTGGCGCCGTTTGTTACAGCCTGAGCCGTATTGGTTTCGCTCAAACCACCGATCACTACTACCGGATGATGCGTATTTTCATGCATCCAGCGCAAGCCTTTCATTCCCCAGGGTGACTCCGTATCTGTTTTGGAAGGTGTCGAAAAAAGCGGACTTGCAGCAATGTAGGATACCTCCCAGTTTTCAGCCTCCAGCACCTGTTGCTTACTTTCTACCGATAAACCCGTTATTTTCTCAGCCGGAAGTAAATCTTTCAACATAACAAACGGCATATCACTTTGCCCCACATGCACACCGGCGGCATCAATCGCCAGAGCCACATCTACTCTGTCGTTGATGATCAATGGAACCTGGTATCTATCCAGAATGTCTTTCAACCTTTTACCTTTTTCAATAAACGCCCTTGTTCCCAGCTTTTTTTCTCTCAGTTGCACCATGGTCACACCACCTTTCACAGCCTCCTCCACTACCCAGAAGAAATCTCTTCCGAGACAAGCTTTTTCATCAGTTACGAGATACAATTGTATTTGCTTTTTTATGTCTGTCATCATCTGATTCTAGCCATTTGATCCAGTTGTTCACTACTGATTCCGGCGAGTGCATCCAGAAAGAATGCCTGAAAGGAGCCGGGAAGTTGTGCCTTTTGGTAAGCCAGTTCACCACACACACCCATGGTAGCAGCTGCACCAGTAGCCGCTAAAAATCTATCCTGATTGGCTGCAGCAAATGCACCGGCGATGGCAGATGCTGAACAACCCATTCCTGTGATCCGCGTCATTAAGGGTACTCCATTATCTACAAAGGCCATGTCCGAACCGTTTACGATTACATCTGTTGCCCCGCTTACGCTCACTACTGATCCATACTGTTGGCTCAGCTCCTTCGCCGCTTCCAGACTGTCTGCTGAACTGGCCGTGCTATCTACTCCTTTGGTTTTGATATTCGAACCGGCCAGCGCAAGAATCTCTGAAGCATTTCCACGAATGATAGACGGACTCGCAGTTTCGAGTAATTCGGTTAAAACTTTATTGCGATAAGAAGTCGCACCTGCGCCTACAGGATCCAGGATAACAGGCTTGCCCAACGCCACTGCTTTTTTCATGGCCAGTTTCATTCCATCTACCCATTGCGACGAAAGTGTTCCGATATTAATCACCAAAGCACTTGCTATAGATACCATTTCCTCTACTTCTTCCACGGCATGTGCCATTACGGGCGAGGCACCAACGGCCAGCAAAGCGTTGGCAGTAAAATTCATTACAACGAAATTCGTTATATTGTGCACGAGAGGAATCTGCGTTTGTACTGCTGTAAGTGCCTTTCCAGGTTTTTCCATCATCTTTTTGTTGTAAGTTGAACAAATGGAATGGGCTGATTCCGGGAGGAGCCGTAAAACGGAGATAAAAGATCAATCAGGATCTTCAAGCGCTTTTTCCTACGACAGCCTCAACTGTATCAGGTTCGAAGGGTATAAATCTCAGTCCGTAAATAGGACACCCCTAAAGCCATTCTTAACTGCGAAAGTAGTAGTTTTGATTATAATTAAAAAGCTGAATCCCGGTATTGGCATAATGATTGTTCTACCTGGAACAGCAAATTTTTTAACCCCAAACCAACATTAATGCAAAGTATTAAAGCTGCAATTTTTGATATGGACGGCCTGCTTATTGACTCCGAGCCTATATGGGCGGATGCAGCCCGTGAAGTAATGCAAAAGGTAAATTTCAATCTTACACATGCGTTGAAACTGCAGACGACAGGTCTGTCTATCAAGCTTTTTCTTGAATTTTGTTATAAAATCCAACCCTGGAATACGCCTACATTTGAGGAGCTCGAACGAGAAATCCTTGAACACGCCCACAAAAACATATTGGCAAATGCCGTGGCAATGCCAGGTGCAATTGACCTTATAAAAAAGCTGAAAGCGCAGGGATCACGCCTGGCTGTCGCATCTGCTTCGCATATGGAGCTGATAGAAGGTGTTTTGAAAAGACTGGAAATCATAGAATATTTTGAAGTCTGGCATTCGGGAGAACTTGAAGAGTTTACCAAACCTCACCCGGCGGTATACCTTACAACAGCCGCCAAGCTAGGCTTAAAACCGGAAGAGTGTATCACTTTTGAAGATTCTCACGCCGGTTTAAGATCAGCCCATGCTGCCGGAATGGTTACGATTTCCGTACCCGCTATGGAGGTGTATGACCATCCAAAATTCGATTTGGCACATTACAAAATACCGTCACTCAACCACTATATTTTTGAGGAAATGTGCGGACAGCCTGTAAGCATTATCAACGATTAACGTTCTCGAAATAAATGATCGGACTGCGCCACTTTAGTTTTGTGATTGGGATGCGAATCATCCTGATCATCGTGAGTGTACTCGTCATTTTGTGGCTTGGATCTCTGCAAACCAATGTCACGCTGATCTATATTTTGGGGGCTATATTTATTATAGTTCAGGGTTCGCTCCTATACAGATATGTGACCAACGTCAACAGGAAACTGACGTATTTTCTGGAGTCTGTCCGGTATTCTGATTTTACGATTAACTTCCGCCATGACAACAAAATGGGCCGGACATTTCAGGAACTCAATCAGCAGTTTAACGAAGTGCTTGATGCGTTCCGGCAGGCGCGCGCCGAAAAGGAGGCGAATTTGCAATACCTCAATACCATTGTGCAGCATATTGGTACGGGGCTGATCACTTTTGATAGCACAGGGCAGGTGAGCCTGATCAACAATGCTGCGCTACGGATGCTCAATATCTACCGGTTGCACCAGCTGAGTGAACTCAGAGATAAACACCCGCGGCTATTTGAGTTGTTGTCAAATCTTGATTCGGGAGTAAGAGAACTCTATAGGACGCCGTCTGACCAGCCTCTGGCGTTACAAGGCGCTTCCATTCAGATGCGTGGAAAATGGGTTCGTA
>DASYHR010000643.1:0-2572 GCA_035998385.1 Dyadobacter sp.
TATCGCATGATGCCCCTATTGAAGATCTGCTGAACTGCATTGAATCAACAACATTGCAGCGTTCTTTTTATTGCAATATCACATTACGAAACACACTGGATCATTTGTCAAACCTGAGGAAGAGCGCCATCCATGATTCAAAAAGCCTGACAAAAGAAAGTATCAGACCCCATTTGTTGTATTCAAAGCTGTCGAACAGGCAGCAGGAAATCATACAGCTGATATTTCAGGGAAAAAGTACATCGCAAATAGGATCATTGCTTAATCTGAAGTTGTCGACGATCAGCACCATGAAGTCCCAGATTTTAAAGAAAATGCAGGTTTCAAATGTGATAGAACTTGTGAAAATATACAGTGTTTTACCGGAGTAGGCCACAACATCACAAGTTGGTCTTTTAGCCATGAAACTATACACACACAATATTTTTCTACATATTGATCAGGAACATTCGATAAAGAATACAATGGAAGTCCCGCGGTTATACAACATGGAGTCAGAAATTTTATCCCTTCAATTTCCTAAGTATAGCCGGTAAAGTATCCGGATCGATGGTTTCCATCTCTGTCAGCTTTAACGACTTCACCATTTTACCTGTACCGGTCTTGTACTTTAAAAAGTGCGGCGTTTTCAGATGGGTCTCGTAGGAGCCCTTGTCTTTATAAATTTCCAGAATCCGGATGCTTGCAGGATTTTCCCTTTGATACATAGGAAGTATGGCTATTACGCCGGTTTCCAGTTTTACCGATGCGGCCGCTTCTTCCTTCAGGATGGCTTTATATTCTTCCAGATATTCGGGATGAATTTCGATTTCTGCGATACGGACCATCATTGCGCTCTGCTGTGCGGACGCGGATTGGCTGTTTATGATAAATACCAATAGAAATACGAGACTCAACATTTGATAAAATCTGGTATGTAAAAACGGATTCAGAGAATTCATGTGGTTTGTAAGTAAGCCATTTAATACTTTCAACCAATATATTACTTTTTATTACGACTATCGTTGCTTTGAGATCAGGCAGATCGGTTAGTCAACCATCTTCATTCAGGTAATTCCTCATCTCTGGTCTATAGCTGCCAAATTTCCTGCCCTATTAATCAGGACTGCGGATTCTGTTTCTTTCATAGCCTAAGAAGCGCAAACACAAGCAAAATTTATATTTCAAAACAGTTTTCTTTCTCAAAAGTCAATACTCCTTCAACGTAAATATTCATAGAATCGAATCGATCTTGTACCTCGTGCGTTGAAACAGTTTGATGTCGGAGAATCAATATTTCCGAAAACTTCGTATCATTGCAAATTATTTGTTTTTAGTCTAAATAACGAACTTTTAAGGTTGAAATCTTTATCCAAGTCATTGGCTGCCAAGTTGTACATCACTTTCGTTTTCCTTGTCGTACTACTTGGGTCCGCATCAGGGCAATCTTTAGATGGAACTGTCTCAGGTGTTGTAATCAATGAAAGTAACCATGCGCTAGAAAATGTCACAGTTGTACTGAAAGGGCAGGATAAGCCGGTTTACAGTTCAGTATCCGGCGAATTTACTTTAACTGCCCCGGCTGGTCAATATGAGCTGGTTTTTATACTTGTAGGCTACGAGCAGTGGTTGATCAATGTATCTGTTACTGTTGGAATCGATTTAAGATTACCTCCTACTGTTTTAAAAGTGAGTAAGAAAACACAGCTGGATGAGGTAGCTGTAACCGGTAAAACGGAAACCCGTCTTGTGAAGGAATTACCTTTTAATGTGAATACAATTGATCTGACACAATCTTATAACACTTCCGCTGATCTGAATCAGGTTTTGAACAGAACATCAGGTGTACGTGTACGTGAAGATGGTGGTGTGGGATCTAACTTTAGTTTCTCGCTAAATGGTTTTACCGGACGTCAGGTGAAGTTTTTTCTGGATGGTATTCCCATGGACAACTTTGGCTCTTCGCTCACGCTGAATAATTTCCCGACTACCATGGCAGAGCGGATTGAAGTATATAAAGGAGTGTTGCCGGTAAGCCTAGGAGCAGACGCGTTGGGTGGAGCAGTCAATATTGTGACAAGAAGTAATCCCAACTTTGTGGATCTGTCTTATGGATACGGATCTTTCAATACGCATAAAGCCGGATTAAATGGCGCTTACACCCACGCCAGCACGGGCTTTACGGTAAGAGCCAATGCTTTTTATAATTTTTCGGACAACAGCTACAAGGTTCAGGTGAGTCCGATTGACTTATCAACCGGCCAAAGGGGACCCCTGCAAGAAGTGAGGCGATTTCATGACAGCTACCAGTCTGCCGGTGCACAAATCGAAACCGGGGTGACGGGAAAATCCTACGCTGACAAATTGTTGATCGGGTTAATCGCTTCTCAGAATAATAAAGACATTCAGACAGGTGTGACGATGGAGCAGGTATTTGGTGCGAGAACTTCCACGAGTACTTCGTTGATCCCAACATTGAAATACAAAAAGTCTGACTTATTTACGAAGGGACTTGATCTCAGCTTGTACAGTGCCTACAATATGTCCACTTACCAGTTTATCGATACCACCAGGTTACGTTACAATTGGTTGC
>DASYHR010000665.1:0-9140 GCA_035998385.1 Dyadobacter sp.
TCTTCCAATGCACTAATCATCGAATCTACAAAACCTGTATTTCCACTCAGCCAATGGGCACGGTAAAATGTGATACCCACAGTTGCTTTGGACGAATCAGCATATTTCAACCAGTCATTCAAATCCGCATTTTCAGGCAGGTCTGGATGGTAAATGCCGTGTTCCGGTAAATTGGCAGGTGCGTCCGCTCCAAAGCCGGTCATCAGGAAATGGTCAGATAAATAATGCAGTAAAGCACTAAAATTACCATGACCTCCAGCCTGCAAATAGGCCAGTGTTTCATTTAAAACTGCGGGAGATACAGTCGAGACCGCTGCAAATTCCGGATTTAGATCACCTGCTCCGCTCACGACAATAAGATGTTGCTGGCGCTGCTTTGCTTTACGCACCAATTCTCCAAAACCAGGTATACTACTCAGCCGACCGTGAATTCGGATCACAATAATCTTCGCCTCAGCAATTTCCCTTTCGAGTAACTGCGCCATTTGCGCTTCACCTTTGATAGCGAGCAAACTCATGCCCAACGTCTTGGGAAACTCCTCAGGCAATATTTCCATCGCCCTGTTGAGCATCAGCAGATCTGTATCTGCGTGCGTCATAAACACGATTCCGTCGGTCGGCAAAGGAACTTCTCCGGCAATGGTGGAAGTTTCTGAACCTTTCCAGGTATAGAATTGAAATACATATTCAGCCAGGTCGGCCGGTGGCACCAGATAGCGATCTGCCTTCACCATACTTTCGATATAATCAAAAATGGCGATGATTTGCCAGTCGCTATTGATCGAGTGAAACCAAACAGAATGCCCGTCGAACAGCAACGTCACCACATTGGCGAGCGTACACGGACCCAGACAACCGCCTTTCGTCATGTGTACTACATTTCGCAACTTTCGCCTCAACCATTCACTTTTATAGAGCTCCACCGGAATGGCAGCATAGCCGCGATCTACCCTCCCGCAGCAACACGCGTTGTAGCAATAGGACAAATGTCCGCGCCGTTGAACCATATTGACAGACTTCCCATCCGAACGTATAATCCGCTGTCTTTTAATCTCTTTCATAAATTTTTCATTTCCGGCGTTTCGACACTGCTCTGCAATAATTGCTCAATGAAGTCTGGGTGGTCCCCCCAGTATACATGCATATAGGTCGCGAAGGTGTTATTTTTTCTGTAAAAAGGCGTGGCTACTTCTGCACCTTTTGCATTCGTGATTTTCATTTCAACAGCATTTTCGTTTTGCTCAGCAAATGTTGAATAATGAAACTCATGTCCCCTGAACTCCAATCCATCCCAACGTGCAACACGGTATCCCAGCGTCATTTTGGGAGCCGACATGGTCGTGGCCAAATCTAGCACACCGGCCATTTTGAAGGTATTATTTTCTTTGTCTGTCAACTTATTTCCGAGGTACATCATCCCGCCACATTCTGCATAAGTAATTCCTCCGCGATCACAGTAGGATTTGATACTGCTCAGCATAGATTCATTAGCTCTTAATTTTTCAGCAAACAATTCGGGATAACCGCCGGGCAGGTATAGGAAATCTGTTTTGGGTATCGCTATATCGTGTATCGGACTAAACCAATTGATTGTTCCCAGCCGCGAAAGCATCCTAATATTCTGCTGATAAGTAAAGGAAAATGCTTCGTCTTTTGCTATTGAGATTCGTAGTTTTCCTGGTATTGGAGTAGGTACTGATTTCTCACTTTCAGATCGATTCTGTTGCGTAATTTCCAGTAGCCTATCGATATCAATCGTTTCCGAAACAGCCGTTGCCAGATTCTCAATGATCGATTCGTAGTCAGTTTCCGATGATATGTGTAATCCCAGATGCCTTGAGGCGATAGCAATGTCTTCTTTTTTTGGTAAATAACCCAATGCCTCAATGCCCACATCTTCACAAGCTTCCTGCAAAAACCTATAGTGACTTTCAGTATTTACAAAGTTGAAAACAGCGCCAACAACACGAATTCCCGGATAAAAGTTTTTGAAACCATACAGCAAAGGCGCCGCGGAATAGGCCATCGATTTGGCATTGATAACCAGAATTACAGGAATGTCAAGCAATTCTGCAATTGCGGCACTGCTTCCCTGCATTTTATCGGCTCCGTCAAAAAGCCCCATCACACCTTCCGTCACACACACATCTGCAGGTTGTCCGCAAGTTGCATATAACGCTGTCACATGTTCGTGCGAAGCCATAAAAGTATCCAGATTCACACTTGAATTTCCAGCTGCCTGCGTATGGTGAATCGGATCGATATAGTCGGGACCACATTTAAATGGCTGCACAGACATTCCCCTGTTTTTCAAAGCGCGCAGCAAACCCAGCGTAAGGGTGGTTTTACCCGAATTACTCGACGGCGCAGCAATCAGAAAATGTGGAGAAGTCTTCATTTGATCAAGCTTTTAAATATTTCTTTTCTTACAAACTATATCTGATACTCACCAGAAAATTTCTCGTTGGACCAGGTGAGAACTGATTGGCAAAAATGGCATTTGCAAAATACTTCTCGTTGAATACGTTGTTGACATTGAGGCGTAAACTTACTTTTCCGAAGCGGTAACCCACGGCAAAATCCGCCAATGTATAAGCAGGCAATACAAAAGTATTCGCGCTGTTGGTGAAAGTTTCGTCCATGTAATTGGCTCCTGCACCGAAATTCAAACCTCTTAATGCTGAATTTTGGAATTCATAATTCACCCACACATTCACAAGATTCTTTGGTGCAAAGGCAGTTTGTTTTCCTGCAACACTGTTCACCTCTCCGCCTGCAAAAGGAAGGTATCTTGCGTTGGCAAAGGTATAGCCAGCCGTCACATCCAGACCAGCCACAGGATTTCCATGAATTTCAACTTCAAATCCTTTCGATTCCGCAGAACCAACACGTTTCAAAACACCACCCGGCAAACTTTCCAGCTGGTTGTCTTTGCGCATATAATAGAACGAAAGATTCCCCGACCACTTGTTCGAAATTTCCAGCCTGCTACCCACTTCACCCTGGTAACCAGTTTCAGGATCAAACGTTTCTCCATTAGGGGCTATGCGGCGGGAAGGCTTGAAATAAGTGGAATAAGACGCATATACCGACAAGACTTCAATCGGCTGATATACCAGTCCCAAACGATAGGTAAGTGCAGATTTTGAGATGGTTGACTCCGCACCTTCTTCTGTTACGTTTCTGTTTTCATCTACTTTATCCGTAAAATATCGTCCATTGAAAATATCATAACGAAGTCCCGCCAGTGCTTTCAGTTTGTCAGAAATAGTCAGGAAATCCTGCACATAGATACCATGTACGTTTTCCATAGTAGCGCGGTAGTTGGTTGTTGTATATCCACGGAAGCCCTGATTTGCAACCGGCTTGTTGACAGGAATTGTCACGTAAGATCCGGGACCATATACATTCGCATTGTACGTTTTTCGATCCATGATGCTCAGCGAATAGCCGCCCAGCAATTTGTGCTGCACTTTTCCTGTATTGAAATCATTGGTAAGCTCAAGCTGATTTTGCAACGGCTTCGTCAGGTGATTGAAGTAATACGGAAATGAGCGGGTGATTGAATCAAGCGTTGGATTGAAGGTCAATTCTTCCGTAGAGAAATAATCGATGTTGTCGTCATAATACGAAAGCTGGTTGGACAGTCGCAGTCGCGAATTGATCTGACGCACATACTTTAATTGGAAATCGTAACGGGTATGTTTCAGGAAATCCTGAGGATCATTGTAACGGGTATTTACATTTAAGCCAGGTGCCAGTTTACTTCCGGCGAGCATCGGAATACCCGTGTCTGTATCGTAAATATCCTTGTTTGCTCCAATGGTCAGGTAGAAAAGATCCTTTTCAGTCGGGGTGTATTCCAAAGCAAGATAACCATTGTTGGTATTCGTCCCCGATTTACGGTAACCGTCAGTATCTGACATGCCAAAGTCGACACGATAACGCAATTTGTCGTTGACCGAACCGCCCGCTCCGGCACGTATACGGCGGGTATTGAAGCTTCCGTAACTCGCGGAAAAATCAGCTTTCAGACCTGCGGTAGGCCTTTTACGTACTATATTGACAATCCCTCCCAAAGCCGAATGACCGAACAAAACGGAGGCCGGCCCCTTTAAAACTTCTATGTTTTCTACATTGGCAAGATTGGTATTCGGAGCACTGGTTGATATGTTATGGCGCTCGTCACGAACCCCATCCACCAGCAGGACAAAGTTTGAAAAACCACGAATTGTAAAATGCTGGAAACCGCCATACGTATTGTTGGCACGCACACCGGTAGTATTTTTCATGGCTTCACCCAAATCGTCAATACCGCGTTGTTCAATCGTTTTCACGGTTACGGATGATGTGGTCATCGGTAGATCACGCAATGGCACATCCATTTTGTTGACAGATGAAAATGCCTGCACTCTGGCGGTACGTACTACTACTTCCGACAGTTCGTTCGTGCCGCTATTCAGCTGATATTCCAGAGTGGTTTCGTTGTTGTTCCGTACTTCAATGTTTTCCTTCCGGGCATCATACCCTACTCCGCTGGCCAGGAACGTGTACTTCCCTACAGGTACATTTCTGAACTCAAAATGGCCTTTTTCATCAGTAAAAGAGGCAAATTTGGTATTTTCAAGTCTGACGTGAATGCCCGTTAGCGGCTCGCCCAACTCAGTTCTGATCAATCCGGAAACACTTCCCGGAACGTCAGCAAAGGCACTGATTGCCGGAAAAATCAAGCACAGAAACAGTGTAAAATTCAGTAAAGTCTTACCATTTAATTTCGGGGAAATTTGTTTACCACCATCAGTTCGCGGATAGCAGCTTTGTTCGTTTTGCATACTTTTAACTTGGTTATAAATGAGTTAAAAGCCCTTTGCAGATTTGACATGCAGACACGAAGAGACAGAAGAAAAAATGGAGGATCACTTACAAGGACGTAAGTTTTCCACGATATATGGCAGCATTTACCATCACCGATATTCCCATACCAGACTCAGCTTCAATTCGCGAAAGCATTGTCAACAAAAAAAGGCAGGTCTCCTGACTCGTAACATTTACATCGTACTTCCCGGAAGAGTTAATTTTGAATGATAGAATGAGTCAATGATAGAATATCCTTCCGGATAACTATTCATTCTTAACTCTTCATTCATAATTCCTTCATTGTCTCCAGTGTACATCTTCTGATGCAAACTTTGGTGTTACTTACAGTTGCGCGACAGTTCGTGATTCACACACGATTCCCTATTAATTCACCGCAAGGTAAAACCCCTGATTGTTGGAAAAATATTGTAAAGAACTTTTCAGCACGCAAAGGTAGGATTATAATTTGTGAAATGACTAGTTTTGCATGTTGATTGGTTTGCACCCTTGGTGCGATTAATAGGGAATCCGGTGAAAATCCGGAGCAGTACCCGCTGCTGTAAGTTCATAAAAAAGATCCTGGCAAATAGAGCCACTGGGGGGAGTTAATTAAGAATGAAGAATTAAAAGTGAGTTTCAGAAATTACACTTTTAACTTTTAACTCTTCATTCATCATTTATAATTCACTATTACCTCCCGGGAAGGCGCCATGATCTGAACGAGCCAGAAGACCTGCCAGTTTACGATAGTTCCGTTTTGCTTTCGGGAAGAAAAGCAAGTGGTATAAGGCTGGCAATTTTCTGCCCGGTCTTCTCCTGCATTTCCCCCTGGCTTCCCGGATAAAACACATCAACTTGCGAAATGCAAGTAATATTTTATCTGTATCAAAAATGATCAATCTTTTACTCGTAGACTCGCTCCTGTTGGGTGTTCAACATTCGTTTGAACCCGATCATATGGCAGCAGTATCTGTCCTTGCCACGGACGAAAACAAAACACCTACCAATCGCTGGAAACTGATATGGCGCTCATCGCATTGGGCTTTGGGTCACTCCTTTACACTGATTCTTTTTGCTATTTTAGTATTACTGCTGAAGTCATCACTGACATTGGATATATCTGATAAAGTGGAAACATTAGTCGGCCCCCTGATGATTTGGCTTGGGGTAATGGCGATCCGGAGAAACTTCAAAAAGGAAACACCGGAACACGTTCATCCTGCCAATACTACCTGGAGCCGTTCGTTTTTTGTAGGCATGTTTCACGGACTTGCAGGAACTGGCGGCGCATGTGCAGTAGCATTGACTTTAGCTGCGAGCGATGCCACGACTGCGGTCTGGATCATCATTTTACAAAGCGTTGGAATCATTCTTTCCATGTCGGTTTACGGCTATTTCTTCGCTTTTTCAATCAACAAATTTGCAAAGAGAAAGGACTTTTTCCTGACCATCGTCAACTATGTAGTAGGCGCATTTTCCATCGCCATAGGTCTCGTTACACTCTATGAGGCCATTCAAGGATAGAGACTGCAACTCCTCAATATCCTTCAAGAAGAACACCAATCAAACCTATGAAAATAAAACTGTACGAAATTGCTGTTATCAACGGATTACTTAGTCTGATTGCAGTACCCTTTACTTCAAATGCTCAGCAAGTTGCACCTGATTCTGCCAGAGAAAATTTGCTGAATCCTGTTATAGTGACCGCCACGCGATTTGAGACCAGAAAAGACCAGCTGGCTCAGAAAATCACGCTGATTTCTAAAGAAGATATCCAGATGACTCCTGCCGTCGACCTGACTGATATCGTCAGAAAAACGGCTGCTGTGGACGTTATTCAATACCCGAATCTGTCGTCAGGAATTGGTATCCGTGGATTTCGTCCTCAATTCTCTGGATTGAACCAGCGTACGTTGCTGCTCATAGATGGTCGTGCTGCCGGAGCTACCAACTTATCACAGATCAACCTCAACGGTATTGAAAGGATTGAAGTGCTGAAAGGTCCTGCTTCTTCCCTATATGGTTCTCAGGCCATGGGTGGCGTGATCAATGTGATTACCAGAAGATCAAAAGGAGCACCAGCAGGTAATGCTTTCCTGGAATATGGAAGTTTTCAAACGCTGCAGGCCGGTTTTAACACAGGCGGAAATCTGACGAAAAGACTGGATTATGATGCTTCTTTTTCTTATTTTGAAAGAGCGAAGGATTACAAAATCGGGAAAAACAATGTATTCAGAGATGCTTTCGGCTACACCCATGCACAGAAGAATTACACCGCACAACCGGTTCAATCAGTAGATGAAACTGTTGCAGATGGTCAGCGCAGGGCCTTTACCCAGCTTCACTATTTTTCAGGATCAGCACGTGTGGGCTACCAGATTTCCGACAAATGGCGGGTGGATGTTCGGGGTGAAAGATTCCAGGCGAAGGATGTCGAGTCGCCGGGAGAAATATCCTCAGGAAGTACGGAAGCTAGCAAGAAAAATGTGGATCGTTCGGCATTGGACGTGGCATTGATAGGTAATATCGGTAACCACAGTCCGTCTTTGAAAGTTTTTGGTTCAGAAGAAAATACGAAAAATTTCACATTGAATGTATCCGGGAAACCTGTCATTCCATTCCGCTCTGCACAGGGACATAATTCATGGAAAGGTTTGCAGCTTAAAGACGTATGGAAATTGGGACAGCATGCCGTTACTTTTGGATACGATTACCTGAACGCCTCCACCAACAGTCGCCGCTGGACTAACGACACCACCGAACGTGCGCCTACGCAGCCGGCTTATGCGATTGTATCGTCCGCTTTTTTTGCTCAGGCTTTGCTGAATTTTGGTAAACTGACCGTTCAACCTGGCATCAGATACGACAATATCACTTTTGATGTAAAAGAAACTGCTTTACTTCCGACTTATAAATCTGGCAAAAAAACGAATCCGTTTACAAGTCCAAGCCTTGGTTTAACTTACGAGTTGCTTCCTCACCTGCGTGCGAAAGCGGCCATCGGACGCGCCTTTGTGACTACCGACGCATACAGTGTTGCAGGTTACAACGAAATCCGCGATTCGCGGGGACGTATTGCTGTGACCGCAGGAAATCCCGACCTGAAAAACGAAAGCAGTGTAAGCTGGGATCTGGGATTGAGTTTCAACAAACCTAAAACCGGACTTTCGGCAAGTGTAACGTATTTCTCTACAAAAGTTGAAAACCGTATAGCGAAGATTATCACGACTGTAAATGAACCTCTGACAAACGGTGATGTGATTACCTCAAGAGCTAGTTTTGTGAATGCATCCGAAGCGGAAATTAACGGACTGGAAACAGAAATCAGCTATGATTTTGGTGCATTGAGTAACTACAATTATACACTGCGGGCTTTCTGGAACGGTACGTCGATTTTGAAAGCGAAAGAACAAATCGTAGGGACCGACGCTTCCACCGTAACACGTGCTATCCAGAATGTAGCAAAAAATACATTCAACTATGGGCTGGAATACGACAACCTGAAATGGTTGAAATTGAGACTTTCAGGAAGATCTGTCGGTACCCGTACTGATATAGATTACACCGATCCTATCAACCCGGAGATCGAATACCCGGCATATATGGTTGCTGATTTTACGGCTTCCTTCCGATTATCAGAAACACATCAAATTTCATTGAGAGTGAACAATTTGACAGATGAAAATTACTACGAGAAAAGAGGTTATAATCTACCTGGAAGAGCGGTTTCGGTGAGGTATAATATTCAGTTTTAATTCATTTGGATCAGCTGTGGGCGTACACCTCCGGCTGATCCAGTGCTGTTACCTGCTGCTTGTAATCCGGCGGCAGCAATGCATCTCTGAAAAACTTCTCAATGCCCATCCACCGCAATACTTTGTAAAAGCCAAGAACTGGTGTGAGATAGGAAAATTTCTTCAATTCTAACATCGTAATTACTGCATCCGGCGCCACCATCGACTGCACTTCTTTCAGCATCACAAATCTTAAAGCACCCAGATGTTGTCTGTATTGCTTGTATAGATCTATCGTAAGATGCCCGTGAGCCATATTTTCGCGTAAGTGATCTTCCCTCATTTGCTCCCATTGCTTTAAAGTTTGTGGTAAACCCGCGATGCCCATCCGATCCCCTACCCGATAGAAAACATCAAAAACTTCCGCTTTTTCATCCCTGCTCAATTTCCTTTCCAACAATTCAAACGATCGGATCGAATAGTCGATCAGCATAAATAACACATCGCGATACGCCCAATCGGGAATACGACTGCCACGCGCATGTTCTA
>DASYHR010000670.1:0-4070 GCA_035998385.1 Dyadobacter sp.
CCAACCAATTCTGGTTCAGATTGTAAAAGAACCAATCTCTACCAAAGGTCCACGTCTATCCTGCGACATTTCTATTGCGGGTCGTTATATTGTTCTGGTTCCTTTCTCCAATTCAGTAAACCTTTCCAAAAAGATTACTGACAAACAGGAAAGAAATCGTCTTCAAAGACTGATGTCATCCATCAAGCCTGCCAACTTCGGTGTAATTATCCGTACAGTAGCGACAGGGAAAGATGTTGACGAACTAAATAAAGACCTTCAGGACTGCCTTGATAAGTGGGAAAACGGAATTAAAGCACTTCGTGATGCCAAACCGCGCGATCGCGTTATAGGTGAAATGAACCGTGCTTCCTCCATTATCCGCGATATGCTGAACGAATCGTTCGATAGCATCACCGTGGATTCGAAAGAGGTGTATGATGACATCAAAGCATACATCCATAACATTGCTCCTGAAAAAGAGAACATCCTCAAACTGCACAATGGTAAGAATAAACTGTTTGAACAGTTTGGACTTGAAAAGCAGATCAAAGGATTATTCGGTCGCTCGGTAAGTCTTCCTAATGGAGGCTATCTGATTATTGAGCACACGGAAGCACTGCACGTTATCGACGTAAACAGCGGTAACAAATCTAATTCTGAAGAAGATCAGGAAGCTACAGCACTGAGTGTCAACCTCGAAGCTGCGAAGGAAGTGGCCCGCCAGTTGCGCCTGCGCGATATGGGTGGAATCATTGTCGTCGATTTTATCGATATGAAGAAAGCGGAAAATAAACGCGTTCTGTTCGATACCATGCGGGACGAAATGAAAGGCGACCGCTCAAAATACACCGTTCTTCCTCTTTCCAAATTCGGGTTGCTACAAATTACACGTCAGCGTGTAAGACCTGAAATGAATATCGTCACCCGCGAAACCTGCCCTACATGCGGTGGTACAGGAACAATCCAGGCGAGTATTCTTGTTTCAGATGTGATTGAAAACAACCTGGATTATATGCTCTCTAAGCAAAATGAGCGTGGAATCACGATTTTACTTCATCCGTTCCTTCATTCTTATTTCACCAAGGGTATTATTTCCCGCCAGGTGAAGTGGTTCTTCCAATACAAAACGTGGGTTAAACTCATCAAGGATTCATCATTGGGCGTTACTGATTTCAAATTCCACAACCAGTATGGTGAGGAAATTGAGATTGTTCCGGGCAACTGAGATTAGCTGTTAGCTATCAGCTTTTAGCCGTTAGCTTTGCCCCCCGACCAAGCGATCAAAAAGGTAACAAACCGCTAAACAAGGTTGTAGAGGCTGTAGTAATTGATTATTTACCCTTCCAAAGAGGATTTCGTTTTTCACGGAATGCGGTGGTACCTTCTTTTGCATCTTCTGATTGAAGTAAAAGATCCAGCTGTTCTTTTAAAAACCGATGACGGTCATTTGCCGGTATAGTGGATAGTTTTTGAAATGCCTTCAGACCAGATTGAATAGCATAGGGTGCGTTCAGACAGATCATATCCGCCATTTTATCAGCTTCATTTTGAATCTCCGCAGCAGGCACCAGCTGAGTGAGCAATCCCATTTCCAACGCATCTGCAGCTGAGTAACTCTTTCCCGTAATAGCCATTTCGAGAATTTTGCGGGAAGGAATGATGCCCGTCAGTGATTCCATGACCTGCATAGGCCATATTCCTCGCTTCACTTCCGGCAAACTAAACGTAGCTTCTGGTATGCTCAATACAAATGTGCATCCGCATATTAGCAAAAATCCGCCAGCCAATACCGGCCCTTTCACCGCGGCTATACATGGTTTTAAAAGCTGAAGAAATGCATCGCCAAGCCGGGCTTCTTCCCGAATATCAGGAAGCGTATCATTTTTCAGATCAGCTTCGGGATTATGAAAAGCATTCAGATCTGCTCCGGCGCAGAAAACTGTCCCCTCTGCTTCAAGCATTACACACCTTATCTGTGGGGTATAATGCGCATATGCCAAGGCATAGATGATTTCCTGCACCATCGTTGGCGTGAATGCATTACGCTTATCAGGACGATTCAGAACGATCCGAAACACATGACCGATCAGTTCAGTTTTGATGTAAATCAATTGAACCTGATCAAATTTCCGAATATCGTCTTCCTGATAAAAATGCATTGTTCTATAGAATTACTGCTTCCAGCATTGTGATGTACTGCCTGATTCCTGCTTCGATCTCATGCAGATAGATAAATTCATCTGCACTATGCGAACGTCCTGAGTGTCCCGGACCCATTTTCAGTGATGGGCAATCCAGTAAAGCCTGGTCGGATGTAGTCGGTGACCCGTAAGCATTTCTTCCCAAAGCCAGTCCTGCCTTTACAATCGGGTGCTCCATCGGAATGCTTGAAGGTCGCAAACGAATAGATCTCGCACTCACTTCTGAACCGATATGCCCCTGAATCACATCGATAATTTCTTCAAGCGTATATTGATCCGTTGCCCGGACATCTATTGTAAAATTACAAACATCAGGAACCACATTATGCTGCGTACCTGCGTTGATGATCGTAACGGACATTTTTACTGGCCCCAATGTGGAAGACACCTTCGGAAATTGATAGCTATTAATCCACTGAATATCTTTCAATGCCTTATATATAGCATTATCCCCCTCTTCCCGAGCAGCATGCCCCGATTTCCCCTTTGCCGCGCAATCCAGTACGAGTAAGCCCTTTTCAGCCACCGCCAAATGCATTTCAGTAGGTTCGCCTACAATAGCAAATGCTATTTCAGGCAACTCAGGTACTACTATTTCCAGACCTTCTTTACCAGATATTTCCTCTTCAGCAGTAGTTGCAATCGCTATATTATAAGTCAGGTTTTCGTATTCGTAAAAGTAGCTGAACGTAGCAAGCAATGAAACCAGGCATCCACCTGCATCATTACTTCCTAAACCATACAATTTCCCATCCTCGACCTGTGCTATGAACGGATTGAGCGTCCAGGATTTATTGGGTTTTACAGTATCATGATGAGAGTTCAGTAGCAATGTTGGCTTTTTGTTGTCGAAATGCTTATTAAACGCCCACAGATTATTCTTTTTACGGGAAAATGGAATTCCTTTTTTGTTGAAATAATTTTCTATCAAAAACGCTGTGCCCTCCTCTTCCCGGCTGAAAGATTCTGTCTCTATCAGTTCCTTCAGCAAGGCAACAGCCTCATCACTCAATATTTTTATGTATTCAATAGATTCTAATTTCTCCATAACGGGTTGTGTTATTCTCCGATGATTTTGGGCAAAGGTATAAAAAAGGGAGTTGCACCTTACAGTACCACTCCCTTAGAATTCCATTAGAACCATTTACCACCTAACCTGTCCGTCGCCCCTCACAATCCACTTTTCTGTAACCAGTTTTTCAAGTGCAAACGGGCCGCGTGCATGAAGCTTCTGAGTGGAAATGCCAATCTCGGCACCCAAAGCAAAAACACCTCCGTCGGTGAAGCGTGTAGACGCATTGGCATATACTGCGGCAGCATCTACCTCTTTAAGAAAATTATCGACCGCACTGCTATCCTGCGAAATAATCGCTTCCGAATGACGCGATGAATGTTCGCGAATATGGTTCAGCGCTTCATTCAGACCATCCACAACTTTGACAGAACATTTATAATCGAGAAACTCCCGCCCGAAATCCCCGGGCTCAGCCCTTTGCAAAAACGGATATTGAACCGCCTCGAAAATGCCATGAGCAGTTTCGTCAGCAAAAACTTCTACATTCCATTTCACAAACTCATCTTTCAGTTTTGGAAGAAATTCTGCGGCAACTTCGTTGTCAACCAGCACAGTATCCAGCGAATTACAAACAGATGGTCTGGAAACCTTTGCGTTCACCACAATAGATGCGGCCTTATCCAGATCACCCGTTTTCTCAACATAAGTATGACGAACACCAGCTCCGGTCTCAATCGTCGGAACCAGCGAATTTTGACGCACAAATTTGATCAACCCTTCCGATCCGCGTGGGATGATAATATCCACATACTTAGTCGCAGTAAGCAGTTCCATTACAAATTCCCGACCGGTTGGCAGCAAATTCACAGCAG
>DASYHR010000699.1:0-13922 GCA_035998385.1 Dyadobacter sp.
TGCATCCATGTATACCGCATCTACATCCGGCCGCTCTTCCCTGTCCACCTTAATGCAAACAAAATGAGCATTCATGACAGCAGCGATATCCTCTTTTTCGAAGCACTCTTTTTCCATTACATGGCACCAATGACATGCCGAATAGCCAATACTTACCAGAATGGGCTTATTTTCAGTCACAGCCTTCTGTAGCGCTTCCGGCCCCCATGGGTACCAGTCTACAGGGTTATGAGCATGTTGAAGTAAATATGGGCTGGTTTCCTGGCTAAGACGGTTCATACTATCGTTGATTTATGTTTCTGCAAAAATATCCCTATTGGTTAATAATGACCTTTTTGGTGATAACCTGATTTTTGGACACGAACCTGGCAAAATATATGCCCGTAGCGAGCTGAGGTAGAGGAATAAACTCGTTAGTCATGCCTGAGAAAGATTTTATATTTTTCTGTAGTATCGTTTGACCTTTGGTATTAACAAGCGAAAAAGCGACGTCGCTCATGCCATTGGCGCCGATCAGTTTGATATTTAACTCGTTTTTGGTTGGATTTGGATATAGTGTCACTTCTGCTAAAAGTGCCTCTTCTCCTGTAATCACATCATTCAGATCGTACTTACAAAGTAATATTTCTTTACCTTTTAACGTGACGGTCTTGTGCCAGTTACCGTGGTAAAAATGAACGATTGTTTCTTCATTGTCTGCCGCATGGGCATTATGTGCCGCAACCAGTATGTGATTATTTTTTACCACTCCACGCCAGACAGTACCCTGGCCCTGAGCCATCAAATCCCGCGCGGAGGTAGGAATCACAAGCTCGTTCTGTCCTTCAAACATATCTTTAAATTCAGATAAGCGATAAAGGCCATATATAAAGTGTTCATAAGGACTGTAGTTTTCCTGACGATCGCCGGGGAAAAATGGATTCTCCCAAATCCACAGCCCTGCCGCTCCTGAGAAAAATGGAAAAATTGCCGTTGCCTCTGCCATAAAGGGAGTGATGAACGGAGTGTTTTTATCGTAGCTGTCGTGCACCCGAAGCCAGACAAACGGTATCACCGGCTTGTCGCTCCATGCCCGGTTCACCTCAACATGAAATAGCAGATATGTGAGATAGTCCTTCCCAAAAGGATTGTCGTAGCCATAATAATAATAGGGGGAAGGTGCCAGTATATCCATTCCTTCGTAATAAGGACCGCCTACAGTACCTGCGTCATTCTGCGCCAGGTAGTGCGTTCTAACTGGATTCGTAGTCCAGTCCTGCCAGCTATTTGAGGTGATATTCAACCACGTATTTCTTACAGGAACATCACTGTAAGCTGATATAAGAGATCCGGTGCCAATTTTTGCCCGTAATCTGTTAATAGCCTCCCGATGCCACCAACGCATATCGCGCTTGTAGGTACTTAAAAACTGAGCGTCAGAAAGATTCCGATATTCCTGAGCTATCTGCGGATTCGATTTCAGTTGTAAAATGTCTCTGTCTTCTCGTTGAAACCGCTCCACATCCAGGCAAACCATGTCTGCACTCACCGTACTTGCGTAGGCATCCCAATAGTTTCTGTATGCAGTTGTATCATTTCCCCACGGGCTTCGCAGCGTATTGTCAGCCCAGGGATAATTGCCCGCATTAGTCGCGACTCCATACCACAAGTTTGCACGGTTTTTCACAGGGATAGAACCAGGTTCATTCCCGCTGAAGGAAGCCAAGTGGCTGAAGCCATGTTTCAGGGGTTGCGACTGTGTATCTCCAAACCGGGGTCCGTTGTATATTACCTTGAAGGGTAGGGTGAATTCGGGGAACTTGGCCCACTCAATCGTATTGTTAACCGTTACCGGAGCCAGCTTATATGCAGGCTCACAATTCTGGGCTTTTAGCTGTATAGAATTGATCGTCAATAAAATAAGTCCTGTCGTGTATAGCCGTAAAGTCATTTTTATATTATGGTTCATAAGATTGACCAAACAAATTCGTTAATTTTGCAGCAGTTGGCAGATTTGCATTTCTAAAGGTTACACAATCTGAGGTAAAACTTTCCAATCAGCCATGCTAGTCTAACACCGGTTTTAGCCAGAATTTTCATATAAAAACGAATCAAATGAAACGCATTTTTAATCTGATACCACTGCTTGCTATTCTTCTGTTTGTTGCTTCCTGCAAGGACAAAGATAAGAATGCAACTCCAGAGCCTACTGAAATGAGTAAAATACTTGTCACTTACCCTTGGAATCTTACAAGTGTGACTGATTTATCTGGTAAAACGATTCCTGCGAATCAATTGGATGTAGTGGCCAGATCTCTTCCTACCATGAATATCGAATTTCAGGCAGGAAATAAAGTATTTGCCCGTGGAACCGGGGACTCTCAGGTTGCCAACGGTGGTACCTGGTATCTGACGGAAGATGGTAAAGGTCTGGACATCAATGTCAGCATGATTGCAGGTATTTTTGGCATTGTAGAATTGACAAACACTACAATGAGATTAAAGAAAGCAATGCCGATAAATGGTGTGGAGCAGGAAGCAATTATGGTATTTGCTCCTGTCGTGAAATAATCAGAATCAGATTTCTATAGGTACTGTTTAAAGAATTTGTAGGAAAAGCGGCGGATTTGATTCGCCGCTTTCTTTATTTTGTACCAAATTCCTTTTACATGCAAAAGAATAACCCCCGCATCATCAATGCATGGTGTATGTACGACTGGGCCAACTCCGTACACGCTCTGGTCATCGTTTCCAGTATTTTTCCTGTTTACTTCAGCGCAACTGCTCATAGCGTCTCCGGAAGTTCCGATATCAACTTTTTTGGGTGGACTGTAAAAAGCTCGGTACTTTTTTCCTACACGGTATCCTTCGCTTTTTTAATCACTGCTGCAATGATCCCGCTATGTACAGCCATTGCAGACTACACCGGGAAAAAGAAAAACTTCATGAAGTTTTTTTGTTATCTGGGGGCGATCAGCTGTATGTTGCTGTTTTTCTTTACAAAGGATACGCTGATTCCGTCTCTGTTATTATTCGGGCTTAGCCTTGTGGGATGGGCCGGTAGTATCGTTTTTTATGACTCCTACCTGCCTGAAATCGCTACTGAAGATAATTATGATCGCTACAGCGCCAGAGGCTTTTCCATGGGATATCTCGGTAGCGTTCTGCTCTTGTTATTCAATTTAAGTATGATATTGTTTCCCCATTTTTATGGGATTGAGAATAAAGCAATTCCGGCACGTATCTCCTTTTTCACCGTGGGGATTTGGTGGATTTTGTTCGCACAAATTCCCTTCCGCTATTTACCGGATGGCAAACCTGGTGTACGCTCTCCAAAAGGTAACTGGATTTTTAACGGTTTTCAAGAGCTAAAAAAAGTATATGCACAGTTGCAGGATCAGCCTTACCTTGCCAAATTTCTTTCCGCGTTTTTCATCTACACAATGGGCCTAAGAACGGTGATGTATGTTGCCACGATTTTTGGCGCGACAGAACTTAAATTGCCTTCACAAAGTCTCATCATTACAGTGTTGCTTATTCAGCTGGTAGGAATTATCGGGTCATTCAGCTTTGCATGGCTTTCAGGGCAGATTGGTAATATTTATGCGCTGATGATAGGCGTTGTGATTTGGATAGGGATATGTGCCGGAGCTTATTACACCACTGAAGCCATGGAATTTTACATTCTGGCGTGTACAGTGGGTATGGTCATGGGCGGACTTCAATCACTTTCCCGCGCCACCTATTCTAAACTTTTACCTGAACAAACCTCTGATACAGCATCTTACTTCAGTTTTTACGATGTGACAGAGAAACTGGCCATCGTGATGGGGACGTTTATTTACGGCTTTGTAGAGCAATTCACCGGAAGTATGCGCAACAGCATCCTCGCACTGCTTGTTATTTTCGTGTTTGGTTTGTTTTTGCTGGCGCGTATTCCATCCCGAAAGGTATACAGATTCGGACTGGAGTCACAGGAGTAACCCTTCTTACAAATATCTTATTTATGGGGAATCCATTTATGTGGATTCTCTTGCCCGTTCAGTAGCATCTGATTATTAAGTACTAATGATCTGCTTCTATTCTATGGTAAATTGATGGCGCCACCAATGCATTGACGGATATTTTACCTTAATACAATTGAATTATTACAATCTGCCGAAAGTGGTATGGTATTTTAATCTCACAATTCATTATTAGAATGAGGTTAAATAACAGAGTGGCATGAACAACCCTATCAATGTTTTGGTAATCGACGACGACCAGGACGATCATGAAATTTTTTCCGGAGCGATGAGCATGGCTTATCCAAAAGCACTTTGTGAGTTTGCTTTTAATAGGTTAGAAGCACTTACCAAATTGAGCATGCTGAATAACAAACCAGATTTTATATTCATGGATTTGAATATGCCCGAAATGGAGCCTGAAGAATTTATTCAAAAATTGCGACTTATGCCTGACACGGAGTATATAGCTGTGTATACGCTATCCGGCTTTGCTCCCTACGATCAGATGAAATATTTGATGCAGATAGGAGTGAAGAAGGTACTTCAAAAACAAAATACAATTGGACAGCTGTCTACTTTGCTCAGAACTACGATTGGAGTAGCGGCAAGTTAAAAATATCAACAACACACACGAGGTTAATACCACACACTACTTCATATAAAAGTCAAAAGCCCTGCAGAAATTTCTGCAGGGCTTTTAGCTTTTATATCTGAAACACTTGTTACAGCGTTCTTTTTACTTCACGTAACTCGAAGCTTTCGATGATATCGCCCACCTCAATATCGTTGAAGTTTTTGATACTCAAACCACATTCGTAGCCATTTCTAACTTCCTGAACATCGTCTTTGTAACGTTTCAGCGAGTCGATCTCACCGGTAAGTAATACAATACCGTCACGAACAATTCTGATTTTGTTACTACGTTTCACGAAGCCATCTGTAACATAGCAACCTGCGATGGTACCGATACGGCTGATCTTGAACACTTCACGGATTTCGATGTTACCTGTGATAACTTCTTCAATTGTCGGAGCAAGCATACCAGTCATCGCATCCTTCACTTCATCAATAGCACTGTAGATTACAGAGTAGTGACGAATCTCGATTTGATCCTGTTCAGCCATTTTCTTCGCATTGGCAGAAGGTCGAACCTGGAAGCCAATTACGATTGCATCCGATGCAATGGCAAGGTTCACATCCGATTCGGAGATCTGACCAACACCTTTGTGAATGATATTAACCTGAACTTCAGAAGTAGAAAGTTGTAGTAATGAATCTGAAAGTGCTTCAACCGATCCATCCACGTCACCTTTCACAATCAGGTTCAATTCACGGAAGCTTCCGATTGCCTTACGACGACCAATTTCTTCCAGTGTAATGTGCTTACGGGTTCTGATCGTTTGTTCACGTTGAATCTGCTCACGTTTCACTGCGATCTCACGTGCGTCACGCTCGTTTTCGAAAACGTTGAAACGATCACCTGCCTGAGGCGCACCATTTAAACCTAGCAACTGAACCGGCATAGATGGTCCTGCTGTTTTCAATTTTCTTCCAAGGTAATCTGTCATTGCCTTCACTTTACCAAAGTGAGCTCCGGCAAGAACCACGTCACCCAGTTTCAAAGTTCCGGTTTCAACAAGAAGCGTAGTTACATAACCACGTCCTTTATCAAGCGATGCTTCCACAACCGTTCCGTTTGCACGACGGTTAGGGTTCGCTTTCAATTCAAGAAGTTCTGCTTCAAGAAGTACTTTTTCAAGCAGTTCGTCTATACCAAGACCTGATTTTGATGAGATTTCCTGAGTCTGGTATTTACCACCCCATTCTTCTACAAGCAAGTTCATATTGGCAAGTTCTTCACGGATTTTCTCTGTGTTGGCACCTGGCTTATCTACTTTACTGAAAGCAAATACGATAGGTACGCCTGCCACCTGAGCGTGGTTAATCGCTTCACGTGTCTGAGGCATGATGCTATCATCAGCCGCAATTACGATAATAACAACGTCAGTAACTTTCGCTCCACGTGCACGCATCGCTGTAAAGGCTTCGTGGCCAGGAGTATCAAGGAATGTAACTTGTTTGCCGACTTTAGTTTTCACGCTGTAGGCACCGATGTGTTGGGTAATACCCCCTGCTTCACCACTTGCCACGTTTTCCTTACGGATATAATCTAGAAGCGAAGTTTTACCATGATCGACGTGACCCATGATCGTTACGATAGGAGCTCTTTCAATCAGACTTTCCTCTGAATCTACTTCTTCAACCACGTCGTTCTGAACTTCTTCTTCTGCTGATATAAATGCTACTTCAAAACCAAACTCATCAGTAATGAAGGTGATAGCTTCTGCGTCAAGGCGCTGGTTGATGGAAACGAACATTCCCATGCTCATACAAACAGAAATCACTTCCTGTACTGTTACGTCCATCAGAGAGGCCAGGTCATTTGCGGAAACGAATTCCGTTACGCGCAATACCTTGGTTTCGCTGTCGTCCATTGCGTTAGGATCATTCTGATCCGCGCGGTCACGACGTCTTAAACCTCTTCCTCTTGCACCAGCCTTATTATTGCTTCCTCCACCCATACGTGCCATTGTTGCACGGATGTTGTCTGAAACTTCTTTGTCCGATACCTCTTCACGCTTACCACCGCGACGGTTGTTTCCGCCACGACTGTTTCCGCCTTTTGCAGCTGCATTGCCGGTGTTGGCCGTTCCGGTAGTACCTGTTCCGGTGTTACCAGTTGTGCCGGTAGCCGGACGATTGTTGGTTCTGTTGCCAGTTGCCGGAGCATTTGTATCTCTCGGACGCGCTGCTGCGGTGTCACCAGTCGCTGTAGGGGTAGTAGTTGCCGGCTTCACATCACCTGGAGCTGCTACGCCATCACGAATACGCTTACGCTTACGACGACGTTTCTTATCTGCTGCTGTATCGCTGCTGGAAGCAACCGGATCTTTCTTCTTGAATTTGTCTGAAGGAAGTTCGATTTTACCAATAACCCGAAGTCCTCTCAATTGCTCGCCACGTGCTTCGATCAATTCTGATCCTGCCGCTTCTGCAGACGGAGCTTCTGTTGCTGGTTTTTCCTCCTGTGGAGCAGGAGCAGGTTTTTCTGCCGGAGTTTCTACAGGTTCTTCTGCTGCTGCTATCGGAGTAGTTACAACAGGAGCTTCAACCTTTTCCTGAACAGGCTCTGTCTTCACAGGAGCTTCTTCTTTCACAGCTTCCGGCTGTTTTTCCTGCTTCGGTTCTGCGACCGGCTGTTCAGGAGCTTTCACTTCAACTGGTGCTGTTTGCACTGGTTTTATATCTTCTTTTGGAGCAGGAGTTGCCTCTGCTACTTCTGGTTTTTTCTCTTCGATTACCGGCTTAGGTGTTTCAGCAACAGGTGCTTTCTCAGGTGTAACAGCAGGGGATGGTACTGGCTTCTTTCCGTCCAGATCAATTTTGCCCACCACTTTTATTCCTGGCAGTCTGTTCTCCTGAGCAGGAGCAGCAGGTTCTGGTTTTTCTTCCACCTGAGGCTTTTGCTCTTCCGGTTTAGCAGTATTGTTTCTGAAATAAAGAATCTCTTCGTTGTTACTCTTTACTTTCTCTTCTTTCGGTTCCGAAGGCGCTTCCACAGGAGCAGGCTTAGGAACTAGTGATGTTCTTAGGTCGTCCGATTTGAAGTCCTTCGCAAGAAACTCGATCTGATCAGAATTAATCTTGGTATTAGGGTTACTTTCCACCTTAAACCCTTTGGCAGACAGATGATCCACGATCGTAGTAATTCCCACGTTCAGGATCCGTGCCACTTGGCTAAGGCGCATCATTTTATCTTCTGCCATATTAGCAATTAAGTAGAAAAAAGTTTTGCATTTGCGGACAACCTAACACCATTGTCAGATCATCCAAATAGATTATTCAAATTCTTTACGCAGGATATCCAGAATGTCTTCAACAGCTTCTTCTTCCAGATCCGTACGTCTTACCAATTCTTCCTTATTCAAGGCCAATACACTTTTAGCTGTATCAAGGCCTATCTTATGTAGCTCAGCGATCATCCAGCTTTCGATTTCATCCGAGAACTCTGACAAGTCCACATCTTCATCGTTCTGTTCCTCGATATCTCTGAATACATCAATTTCCATACCTACCAATTTCCCGGCAAGTTTGATGTTCTGTCCTCCTTTACCAATTGCCAGTGATACCTGGTCTGGTTTCAGGAATACAGATACGCGTTTTGATTCGCGGTCAATTTGCATTGAACTTACCTTTGCAGGGCTCAATGCACGGCTGATAAGCAATTCCAGGTTATCGGTGTAGTTGATTACATCAATATTCTCATTGCCCAATTCACGTACGATAGAATGGATTCTTGATCCTTTCATACCAACACATGCTCCAACCGGATCAATTCTGTCATCGTATGACTCAACAGCAACTTTTGCACGTTCCCCTGGTTCACGAACGACTTTTCTTACCGAAATAATTCCATCGTAGATCTCAGGAATCTCAACTTCAAACAATCTTTCAAGGAAAACCGGAGATGTTCTCGACAATGTGATCTTAGGAGAGCCATTGTTCATGTCCACTTTATGGATCACCGCCTTCACCGATTCACCTTTACGGAAACGATCTTTTGAGATCTGCTCGGTACGCGGCATTGAAAGTTCATTTCCTTCCCCGTCAACGATGATAATTTCGTGACGAAGTGTTTGGTAAACTTCTCCTGTAATCATTTCACCCACCTGATCTTTGTACTTTTCGTACATGATCTCTTTTTCCATATCCTTGATCTTCTGGATCAGGGTCTGGCGGGCAGTTTGAACCAGTCGTCTACCGAAATCAATAAGTTTAACCTCTTCCGCAACTTCTTCGCCTACTTCAAAGTCACTTTGAATTCTGCGCGCCTCTTCCAACGGAATTTTGTTATATTCCCAGATATCCTCCGAGTTGTCATCAACAATTTCACGTGTCCGCCACATTTCAAGGTCGCCGCTTTCCGGGTTAATGATCACGTCAAAGTTGTCATCTGTGCCATACTTTTTACGGATCATCGTACGAAACACCTCTTCCAACACACTGATCATCGTAGGACGGTCAATGTTCTTTGAACTGGCAAACTCCGCGAATGATTCTATTAATACTCCGCTATCCATTTTATGCTAAAGAATATTTGCTGATACTAAGTTAAACATATTATACATTGGATTACAAATCAGGCATATGCTTGATTTGTACCTGATTATTTAAATGAAATCTCGATCATAGCCTTGGAAACGTCATCCAGATTGATGGTTTTGATCATCTCCGCGGGATCAACAGCTACCTTTGGCTTCTTTTTCGGCTCGGGTAACTGAATCGTTATTTGTTCCTCCTGTACATCCGTCAGTTGTCCTGTAAGAATATCGCCGCTCTTTAATGTTACTTTGATATTTCTTCCAAGGTTTTTCCGGTATTGCCGAACCAGTGTGAGAGGCTGATCCAAACCGGGGGAAGATACTTCCAGCGTATATGCATCAGCAAATAATTCCAGCTCTTCGAGTTGTTTCGCCAAACGACGGCTGATAGAAGTGCATTCCTGAATAGTGATTCCCTCGTCGCTGTCTATAAGGATAGAAACTTTTTGACTAGTCTTTGAAGGCTTAATCAGAATATTTACGATAAATATTCTTCCTTCTTCCAGCATTGGATTCAGTAACGATTCTAAATGTTCTTTTATTGACATGTAAGGCTTGATACAAATAAAAAAGGGGATTATAGACCCCCTCACTCAACCGATCATCTTTAAATAATGATGCAAAGGTAAAACTATTTTATGATTTGTACAAGTTATGGTTTTTTAGAAATGAGGGTTAAGCTATTTTTGTCGACAACATTCTAAAAGTCCTCCATGAAAGGAATCGCACGCACATTTTCATTTTTTTACAGCCTTTTCGTATTCTATACTCTCATTTGTTATGCACTGATATACTGGAGTCCGTTGAGAGGCTGGTTCTGGGGATTTATCATGATGTCCTTCCCACTGGTAATAGCAGGACATATGTTTATACTTCTTATGTCTTTGTTCTCCCGCAGAAAGAAGAACGTGGTTTTGCCTTTGTTGGTTCTGGCGCTGGGTGTGATTTTTCTTCCCCGTACGTTCCAATGGGGTAATGAGCCTTCCGAAATTGATTCTTCTAAAAAAACACTGACGGTGGTTCACTACAATGTACATGGCTTTCAACATACCAATAAGCAGGATAAGGAGTCGCTAAATGCGGAAAAGGAAAAGATGAAAGATTGGTTGGTGAATGTGGGAGCGGATGTGATCTGTATGCCTGAGTATATTAACTACAAAGGGTCTGGTGTGATGGATGTTACGGCAGCTTTTGAAAAAGCCGGATACAAGAATGCTGTGTATTTTAATTCGAGCGAGTACAACCAGCCGCACAGTTACTACGGGATGGTGCTCTTTTCTAAATACCCGGTTGTTGCTTCCAGAGATACAACTTTTCAAATGCAGAACGGAATGATTCAGGCAGACATCAAGGTGGGAAGGGATACTGTGCGGGTGATATCCGTACATTTGTTTTCGATGACATTAAGGTTGAAATCTCTGGTGAGTCAGCGGACATCTGATGGATTTATCAGGGAAGCACGATCCACAGCGCGTTCGATCAAAATGGGCTTTTTGAACCATGCCAAAGAAGCGGAAGCGCTCAAAGGCTGGATACGTGCCTCTCCGTATCCGATCATCGTGGGTGGAGACTTTAATGAAACGCCTTACAGTTATGTATATGGAAAAATCAGAGGAGTGCTCACCAGTACATTTGAGGAAAAGGGGAGTCGTTTTGGATTTAGTTTTAATGAAATGCCTTATTTCATCAGGATTGATCATCAGTTCTACGACCAGAAACGTCTCAAACTGATTGATTTTAAAACGATCAACGAGGTAAAATACTCGGATCATTATCCCCTGATGAGCACCTACCAAATCATTCGTGAATAAGTTTCGGAGTTTATACAAATGAGAAAAGCCTGGGGCAGCCCAGGCTTTTCTCATTTGTATGTAATCTTGAGACTGTCAAGTTCTCTTATCTCGACAGTAGGGGGAAATACCTTTCTTTCCAGTTTGTTCATCACAAGGTCAGCTACAGACTGAGCCTCCTGCTGATTCCGGAAAGGGTTGGTTCCTTCTACACCCGGAATATTAAATTGCTCAATGAGTGCAGATGTGTCCTGCATAATCCGGTAGCCCCAGCCATTTGGAAGTGATACCGTTTCGGTTCTTAAATTGCGAAAGCCTTCGCTGGTTGAGTCTACTTCGTTTTTCGAACGCTGCGAAAAATAGAAATAGGCCGCTCCTGCGAAGGCTATCAGGCAAATCAGAACTACTTTTAATGTGTTGCTGATTTTCACTTTTATATATTCTTAGTTGTCGTCAGCATTAACAGTCGCTGTAGGATCAAATGCCCATAAGTCGTCTGTGTTGGTAGTACCACCCGCTAAACCAGTTCCCAGATAGCCTATACCTTTCAAAGTAAAGCCGGCTGCATAACTTCTTGCTCCGCCTTCAAAATTGGTTCTCGCTATCCAGCTGTTATCAGCTGCATTGTATTCCCAAACGTCCGAAGATCCTGATCCTCCGATGATATAAGCTTTGTCGTTCATAACAAGTGTAAAGCCGTATGCTCTCGCAGTCACGTCATCATTTGTTGATTCAAGACGAGTCCAGGCATTAGCTGCAGGGTCGAAAGAATACAAATCCTTGGTCGGTGTTGAAGAGTTATTTTGTCCAAAACCTACATATGCTTTTCCACCCAACACAAATGCGTTAGCTCCCTTACGTTTTCCGCCAGTGAAGTTAGCTACGTTCGAGTCCCAGGTATTTGTTGCAGGATCATAAGCGTAAAAATCCTGATACATGGTAGTGATATTGATACTGCCCAGACCTACATAACCTTTGTTTCCAATAACAAAAGACGATGCGTTGCTGCGAAGCATCGGGAAATCAGCAATTTTTTTCCATGTATTTGCTGTTGCGTCGTACTCGTAAAAGTCCTTTTTGTAGCCGTTGTCTACAAGGGTATTTCCATCATAACCTGTACCAACATAAGCTTTTGTACCAACAACGAATGCGATTGCATCCTGGCGACCGGTTCCCGGGAATTCAGCCGTTTGCGTCCATGTAGCACCGTTGAACGACCACATATCTTTCACTCTGGAAACAGTTTCGTTTGTACGACCTGTTCCGATATATCCTTTTTCTCCTACAACAAAGCTTACCGCTCCGCTTCTTGGTGTACCTCCAAAGTCAGGAATGCCCTGTCTGTACCAGTTTCCTTGCTTGTCTGCATCAGCATCATCATTTTTACAACTGAACTGAACTAAGGCGGTAGATGCAACTAGAATGGCTAATGAGGTCTTCTTTAATGTATTAAACATGAAAAATTATGGTTTGACTAATTGTTACAAATGAAATAATAATTTTTGGTTTAATTAAGAAAATATCTCGTGCAGGTGCATCGGAAACAGGCAACACGGAACTATTTTAATCAAATTTTTTGCAAACATAACATCTTGAACCTGCTAACAGAAATTATCCATTTACTTTTTACCGAAAAGTTGAAAATCAGGTCCTGAGATTTAACGCCAAAGGACTAACGATGTTGTAAGAAGGTTAAACCAGTTACATTTTAACTTTCCATGCCATCGGAAATGTGCGATCTACTTATCGAACTGAAATACATCCGGTATTTTTACGTTAGTTTTTGAGATAACCTGCCACTATTATTTACAATGACGCGTAAAGTTGAAATAAGGTTGGCTCATTGTCATAAATTGTTACGTACATGACTGTGAAACCCGAAATCAATAATCTTTACGTAGCCTGATGGTGATTTGTTGCATATTCATAAATTATTACGCTTAATAAATGAATCATGTTGTAAATACCGTTACATCTGATAATTTTGCACTTTTACTGTTCTTGCCTTAAATGAAATTTATTTCTTATTATTTCAAAACGTATTCTCCGGCTGTTTCTAAATATCTGATAGCGACGGTTTTTGCCGTTTCTGTTGCCTCCTGCCAATGGGGCGATCAGGTAGATGCCCTTGTTCAGCCGAATCCGGATGATTTTACAGCGCTTTTTTCCGATACAAGCTCAGTAGTACTTTCTACTGTGGCCACCGATTCACTGATGACGGGTTCTGCCAGCAGGCAGCTTGTCGGAAGATATACTGATCCTTATTTTGGTAAAGTACACGCGGCTTCATTTATTCAGATGGGCTTTGGAGGCGATATCAGCAGCATAACAGTGCCTGAAACGGCAGTGTATGATTCGCTGGCATTGTCTCTCCGTTACGATGGATATTACTATGGAGATACCACCAAAGTCCTGAACGTTACTGTCCACAGGCATTTATCTGACATGATGGATAAATCTGTGTATTACAACAGCGACGCTACGCCATACGAGGCAACTCCAATCGGCAGAAAGAGCTTTTATCCCAGTCCAAGGCCAGGTGCAGGTACGATTGGTACCGCCACAGGAAGAGCGGATCTTCATATTAAATTATCGGATGCGGTAGGAAAAGAAATTTTCGATCTGGCAAAGGCTGGTAAGATTACCAACAATGCAGAGTTTGTTAATCTTTTGAAAGGACTAACCATTTTGCCAGCCGCGACAGGCAACAATGCAGTGGTAGGATTTTTGTCAGGTAGTACATCCCTCAGATTGTATCACCATACTCCCGATGCAGTGGAGGGAGTGGATAAGGATTCTGTATCTCTCTCATTGGTTGGAGTTTATAACAACACAGGTGCTGACAGAAAAGGTACAGTACTGGAAAAGCTACCGAACACTTATCGCTCGGCTTTGCCATCTGCTCAATCCGGCAACATGGCTTTTGTTCAGGCAGGAACAGGTATCATGACCCGTGTGGATTTCCCTTCGATACGCCAGCTGAA
>DASYHR010000702.1:0-4023 GCA_035998385.1 Dyadobacter sp.
TTCTTGTTGTAACCTGACCGTCATTTTTAACTGCATGCGTGAAGTACAATCCTCCTACCGACTTCGCCACGGCTTCAATCTGGTAACGGTGCAAAAGGTAAACAGGCACAAGCACTTCTTCAATGGTTGCCATAGGCTCACCTTTGCGTATTGCTTTCTCAGAGAAATTATCCAATACTTTACGTCTGACCGTCATGATGTTGGTCATCTGATCGATCGGATTAGAGCCATCATCCCACTGGTGAGAAGTAGGGTGCGTATTTCCTCCGATATCCGGAATGTAGATAAATCCTTGTTTCAGGGTTTCCTGCATGATTTTCTCCAGACCTTCCTCTTCTTTGCCGGCAGGAAACTCAGTGTAACCCCACATCACCGCACGCTTATCCCAGCTCCCGATTCCTTTTGCGTAAGAATCTGAAATATCTACCGTACCATCGGCTTTCAACGAAAACTTAGGAAAAGGATAATCCATTACCGATGCCCGGTCTTTAGGGCTGGCGGCGAAGTTGTGGTTGAAACCAAGCGTATGGCCAATTTCGTGTGCCGAAAGCTGTCTGATCCTTGCCAGAGCCAGCTCCTGCATCGCTTTTGATACAGGTTTACCATCTTCGTAGGGTTGTAGCAACCCTTCTGCGATCAGATAATCCTGACGATGACGGTCCGAACCAAGTGTAACCACACCTTTGATAATTTCACCGGTGCGTGGATCCAGATAAGAAGAGCCAAATGAGAATCCGCGCGGACTGCCATTTCTGTTTACCCAGTTTACAACATTGTAACGAATATCCATTGGGTCAGCACCTTCGGGTAATTCTTTTACCTGAAACGCATTTTTATATCCAGCCGCTTCGAATGCTTCATTCCAAAAAGCCCCGCCTTCGATCAAAGCTTGTTTTACCGGCCCGGGAGCACCACGATCAATATAATATACAATTGGTTTTATCGCTTCACTTGCACCAGAACCAGGATTTTTCTTTTCCAGGCGGTGTCTTCTGATAAATCTTTTGACAATCGGCTCATTCATGGGTGCCGAAAAATCCATATAACTGAACATGCCGAAAGCTGACCTTGCATCGAACCTTCTGGTTTTGTATTTATCGTCCGGAAGCTCAACAAAAGACTGGTGCATTTTCACACTCACAGCACTCGGATCCGGTGCAAGGCCAGGCCCGCCACCGAAAAATCCGGTATTCGGGCTTCCGCCTGTAAAGGTAATTAAGGCCTCAAACTCGGTATTCTTTGGGAAGTTCTTCGTGTTTTCAAGATACAGTACGGAGCGGGTTTCATCCACTCTGTAGGAACCGCCGCCACCGGCAGGCTGTGGAACAGCAACTGGCCCGGCAGCTCTTCTCACGCCGAGTCGAGATGCAATATTCTGACTGTCGCGAACGATGAATGGGGTGAGATCTACCAATATCTTATCCCCTTCTACGGCAGCAGGAACAAAACCCCAAATCACTGATTTGGCAAAAGCACTTTCTACTGCTTTTTTCTCATCCAGATTTTCTGTGATCGCACGGTAACTGTATACCGGTTCTACCAATAATAACTTTGGTCCTACTTTTACAAACTTAGCGATGGCTGAAGATGCCTGTCCACGCTCCGGCCCACCACTTCCGACACCGTCTGTGAGAGAAGAAAAATAAAGAAATTCTTTATCCAGCTTATCAACCTCCAGAAAGATCTTTCCGGTCTTTTCATCATAGTAAAAATTGAAATAGCCCTCATACTTTTTCATTCCCTGCGTGGCAGCGGAAATGGAGGCTGCGGGTGTCGCCTGTGACTTTACGACCGGCGTTGCGGCAGGCGTTTGTCCGTGAGCAATTCCACCGGCTGCAAGTAAGAGCGCGAGCATATTGTAGTTCAATTTCATAATTATGTATTTGTGATTATGGGTTAGCTAATGATTGATTGATGTAAATAGGGCAAACAGTGCTTATCATGCAAGAAAAACGATTCATTCAGATTACTTTACCAACTCTGCATTCAGCAGGAAAACTTCAGAACGATAGTCGCCGGACTGATTCAGCAACAGCTTCCCCCTGATTTTTACGGGTTTATCAGTGTATGTCATTTCCTTAGCCATCTTTACCTCCACCATGGAAGGAATATCACCTTGTCCGCAATATGGACACTGATCCATCGGCACCACTGCCAGCATAAATTCTTTGTGGTTCAGATCAGCGTTGATGGGGATGATATATCCGGGCAACTCGACAACCTTGTTTTGCATCGCCTGTAATTTCGGAGGAAACGCGGCTACCATTTTGTAATCCTTATTTTTTTTATAGGTTCTTTCAGCAATCATTTTCCAGGTCGCATTCATCAACGGAATGTGAGTCGGTGGCTGAGCATTTGTTTTGAGTGCGACCGCTACAGTCATCAGGAAGAACAGAAAATATTTTTTAAGCATAATAATCTAACCTTTCGTAAGTGTTGATGAAATATCTGTTCTGTAGGCCTGAATGGCAGGAAAGACAGCGGCAACAAAACCGATCAATGCGGCAGTTGCGAGCAGATAAAGTTCTTCAGTTAAGATGATAAATCCTGTGAGGCGCACCTGGGCAGATTCCTGAAAATGACCGATCAGCTCCATACCTGTATGTCCCAGCCACAGCCCGGTCAGCGAGCCTATTGTGGTCAGAATGATCCCTTCGAGAATGATGATACAAAACAACTTTCCAGCCGATGCACCCAATACCCGCATGACTGCCAGATCATATTTTCTCTCTCGCATGGAATTGTACAAACTCACAAATACACTCACTCCTGCCATCAGCATGATCGCGGTTGCGAACCATTGCAATGTTTCAACACCGATCCCGATCAGAGAAAAAAGTCGGGCACTTTCCTTTGCCGGGGATGCCGCCTGCATAGACGTTGATTTATTGATCATCGGCGGCAAAAGAACCATGGCCATTCTCGAACGGTATTGAATTAAAATTGATGTAATTTCCTTCTCCTGATGATGATTTTCATCTTCGCTTCCATGCATTTTCCATATACTCTCCATACTTGTCAGCACCAGGTTATCGACAGTGTTCCCTGTAGAATTAAGAATACCTTTTAATATGTAGGCATGTTCTGCATGAATATCCTGAGAAGAGCTCAATCCGTGCGATCCGTACAGTTTATCACCAACTTTAAGATTGCCTGTTCTGGCAACCTCCGCTCCCACAACTACCTCAAAATCTTCAGCCCAAAATTTACCACTTGCTAATTGCAAGTCATGGAGATTAACAAAACTTGAATCCGTTCCCACGATCCGGAATCCCTGGTAATTATCACCCAAAGCCAATGGTATTGCTCTGCTCACCATCGGGTTACGGGCTAATTCTTCAGCCTGGCTTAGTGGGATATTTCCCGTAGGAAAATCAATAAAATAGATACTGCTCAAAATCAACTGAAGCGGACTGCCTTTTGCACCGACGACCAGATCGATACCTTTTGCATTTTTACTTAACTTTTCGCCTACCTGCACTGAGCTCAATAAGAGGAGCGTCAGAATTCCTGTACCAAAACAAATCAGCAACACATTCAAAAAGAACGTAAGCTTATTGGCACGAAGATTCTTCCAGCTAATCTTGACAGGACTCATTTTTTACAGCGGATATACATGAGAAAATGATGATTTTACACGGTCGTCATGGGTTGAAATCAGTAACGTTGTGCGCATCCTATGCGTCAGATCCAACAATAGATTGAGCACCACATCCGCATTTTTGTTATCCAGACTTGATGTCGGTTCATCTGCAACGAGTAGTCCCGGGCGGTTGATCAATGCCCTCGCTATAGACGCGCGCTGTAGTTGTCCCTGACTTATCTGATTAGGATAGGCGTCCTTTTTTGAGACAATACCTAAATCGGCCAGAATCTGATCAACTTCAGATCCGTTTTCGACAAGGCCTGCAAAGCTTTGAGCCAGCAGCAAATTTTCTTTAATCGTAAGACTTTGAATCAAATGCGCCTGCTGAAATACGACACCCACATTTCTGCCTCTGAAGCGATCCTGCGCATGGGATG
>DASYHR010000706.1:0-3062 GCA_035998385.1 Dyadobacter sp.
ATGTGGTCTTTTATTTACAAACCTTAAAAGCGCCAATCCAAAGGGACCAAAGCGACGCACAGGTACAGCAAGGAAAGCAGACGTTTATAGACCTGGGTTGCCAGGGATGCCACCGGCAAACCCTGAAAACAGGGCTTTCCCCAATAGCAGCCCTTTCCAATAAAACTTTTAATCCCTATACTGATCTGCTGCTGCATGACATGGGCAGCGGGCTTGACGATGGTTACACCGAAGGAAGCGCGAAAACATCCGAATGGAGGACGCCGCCCCTGTGGGGGCTTGGTCTGTCGCCCAACTCCCAGGGCGGCCAGTACTTTTTGATGCACGATGGCCGGGCAAGGAGTATCGAGCAGGCCATTGACATGCATGGTGGGGAAGCGGAAGGGAGCAAGAACCGTTTTAAAAAACTGGCTCAGGGTGAGCAGGCAGATCTTATCAAATTTTTAAAATCTCTGTAAAATGGACAGAAAGCAATTTATTAAAGCGTGTGGTATTTCATGCCTTGGATTATCAACGGCGACTTTTTCCCTGACAGGGTGCGCCAGCGTCTATTCGGTACAAGGCACTGTAGCAGGCAAAACCATTTCATTTCCGAAGGATTCGTTTTTTCAAACCAAAAAGTCAGGAGAGAAGATAGCCCGCCAGGTCGTGGTCGTCAACGTAGAAAACCTGAAATTTCCTGTGGCCGTATATGATGATGGTAACGATAAATACACAGCAGTTTGGCTCAAATGCAGCCATCAAGGCAATGAAGTCAGTGTGCACGGTGACTCGCTTTCATGCTCTGCACATGGAAGTGAATACGACCGCAGCGGAAAAGTGACCAAAGGTCCTGCAAAAGAGGACTTGCGCAAATTCAGTGTCCGCAGTGATGAAACATCGGTATATATCCTACTGGCATGAAGAAACTTCTATTCTCCTTTTATCTGGTCTTTTTTTGCCAGCTTCTTTACGGCCAGACTGATACCAGCTTTTTCTTTACCCGCGTCAAGCAGGATTCCAGTAAGTTGAAGCTGAATATGGATGCGGTTTACAACCGCCCGTTCTTGCAGATGGGAAAGTTGCCGGTTTCAATAGGCGGGTACCTGGAAGCCAATAGCAGCTATTTCAGCACAAATGGGGTAAGTGAAGGCCTCTCTTTTCAATTGCCACGGCTCACCATGTTTATGTCTGCCAGCATGCGGCAGCGCATCAAGTTTATGACTGAAATAGAATTTGAGGAAGGTGGGCGGGAAATCAATATCGAATTTGCCGCACTGGACCTGGAATTCAATCCGCTATTTAACCTGCGCGGCGGGGTGATCATGAACCCGATCGGTTCGTTCAACCAAAACCATGATGGGCCCAAATGGGAATTCGTAAGCCGGCCGGTTTCATCGACGACCATCATACCCAGCACGTGGAGCAATGTAGGCTTTGGGGTTTTCGGTAAGTATTCCCGAAAGAACTGGGTTTGGGCATATGAGGCCTATCTTTCCAACGGCTTCAATGATAAAATCATCAACAACAACCAGAACCGTACGTGGTTCCCGGCCAGCAAAGCAAACGCGGAACGCTTCGAGGAAAGCTTTAATGGTGTCCCTTTGAAAACCATTAAAATGGCCATTAAACACAGGAATATCGCAGAGATTGGCCTGTCCTGGATGGGGGGTGTCTATAACAAATTCAAAGATGATGGTATTGTCCTTGATAAGAAAAGGCACCTTAATTTTATTGCAGTTGACGTTAATTCGACCATTTTGAAAGACACATACCTGAACGGGGAATGGGTTTGGGCTTATGTGGATGTGCCGGATACTTACATACAGCAATTTGGCAACCGCCAGCAAGGTGGGTTTTTGGATATTGTCCAGCCAAAAAAAAAAGGCAAAATGCTCGGCTGGTCCGAAAGCGTGATCAATATTGCCCTGCGCCTGGAATATGCAGATTACAATGTTGGCAACTTTCAGGAGCTAGGTTTAAGGATCGCCGATCATGTGTACGCGCTGGTTCCGGCCATCAGCTTCCGGCCATCTGCGCAAACCGTCATCAGGGCCAATTACCGTTATGAACGGCACACTGATTTATTAAGGAACCCGGCCTCGCAAACTGCCGGGTTCCAGTTTGGCTTTTCAACCTATTTTTAATAGATGGTAAGTCCCTAACAATTTAGATAGTTCATACCTAAGAAGGTGTTTGGGAATTGCGAAGAATGGAGATCGTACCATCTTTGCAGTGACGAAACATTAAAGCATTGATTAAACAGTTTACTAGACTGACCGATCTCCAATGGGCGGCAATATCACCATTTTTGAATACAAAAAGAAGGAGAAAACTGAATTTGAGGGAGGTTATGGATGCACTTCTATACATACTCCGGACAGGCTGCCAATGGCGAAATCTGCCTTCCTGTTTTCCTCATTGGCAAGCGGTATATTGGTATTTTAGCCAATGGAAAAAGCAAAATGTAATTGAGCAAATAAATCGGGCTGTTAACAAAATAGATCGCGTAAATACGCATAGGGATAAGAATCCTTCTATTCTTTGCATTGACAGTCAAAGCGTTAAGTTGTCTCCTATGATTTGTGAATTACGTGGTACGGATGCCAATAAAAAAGTAAATGGACGGAAAAGGCAAGTGCTCGTTGACAGCGAAGGCAGGATCTGGTTTGCGCATATTCATGCCGCAAATCAAGGCGACGGTCCTTCATCCCTAGCTTTCATGGCTGACCTAATTTGCCAAGATGAACGTCTGGTCAAGATTTACGGAGACCAAGCATATAACGGAGTTTTCGCTGATGAAATCAGAAAAAATGGTATCGATTTTGAGAAAGCATCAAAGCCAGAGTCTGCAAGTGGATTCATACCAGTCGCAAAAAGATGGGTTGTCGAAAGGACATTCGCGTGGACCAATTTCTTTCGCAGAATCGTGAAAGATTATGAATATACCGTATCATCTTCCGTTTCCTGGCTATTTTTGGCCAATATTCAGTTGATGTTACAACGAATCAACTCTGTAAGCGAAACTTAATTCCCAAGCCTGTATGTTTAAAATGAAATAAGCCTAGAGGGTTTTAAATTTG
>DASYHR010000714.1:0-9731 GCA_035998385.1 Dyadobacter sp.
AAACGGATGAATTAAAGGCGCACTACGACCAGTTTATAACTGAATTGTACGCTACCGAAGCGGGACTTGCAAAAGGGAAAGAGATTGTTGAAAGCGAATTTGGCTTTATTCGCTCACTTGTAGGCATCAAGCCGTTTACAATCAAGCAGGATAAGGAGCTGGTTGCAGAAGGAGAAATATTAAGCACCAAAATGTTCCAGGCTTATCTGGAAGAAAAAGGTGACAAAGCTGTGTTGCTATCGGCGCTTGACTTCATGCGTATAGACGCGGATGGTGAGCCGGAAATGGCGACAATCGAGGAGAAACTGGTTTCGATTCTGAATCAGCATCAGGATGCCAAAATCGTAGTAACCCAAGGTTTCATTTGCCGTAATCCAAGAGAGGAAGTAGACAACCTGAAACGTGGTGGATCTGACTATACTGCTTCTTTGATCGGCGGAGCGATTCGCGCAGAGGAGATTCAGATATGGACGGACATTGACGGAATGCATAACAACGATCCTCGTATCGTGAAAAGAACTTTCCCTATCAGAGAACTGACGTTTGAAGAAGCTGCGGAGCTGGCTTATTTCGGTGCAAAAATCCTGCACCCAAGTACCATTACGCCTGCCAAACTAAGAGGTGTACCTGTACGTCTGAAAAATACAATGCAACCAGAAGCACCTGGAACGTTAATCGCGAACCAGAGCTCAGACCGCGAGATCAAAGCGATTGCAGCGAAGGATAATATTACAGCGATATATATCCATTCGACCCGTATGCTGAATGCTTACGGATTCCTGCGCAGGGTGTTTGAAATTTTCGAAAAATACAAAACACCTGTTGACATGATTACGACTTCGGAAGTATCTGTGTCGGTAACGATTGACAACTCTGAAAATCTGGAAGCGATTACAGCCGAGCTACGAGAATTCGCAGACCTGGAAGAGCACGACCGCGACCAGAACATCATCTGTATTGTAGGCAATTTCAGTGCTGATAAAGAGGGAATTGCGCTTAAAGTACTCGATGCCATGAAAAACATTCCGATCAGAATGATTTCCTACGGCGCATCTGAGCATAATCTTTCTCTTCTGATTCATTCGAAATACAAATCAGAAGCGTTGAACGTACTGAACGAGCGTCTTTTCTATTATGAAGATGCTATGAAAAATATATTCTCGGCTCAATAGGAGATCCGGAAAATTGATTCAAACTCTTAAACGCTGCCTGCTCAACGCCGACAGCCGACAGCCATATGTTACAACCTATTTTTATCCGCGAGAACAGAGAACTGACCATCGCAGGATTACAGAAAAAGCATTTTAAGGATGCTGAAAGAGCAGTCGATCAGATCATCACGCTTGATCAGAATCGCCGCGAAGTACAGCAGGAATTGGATACCGTTCTGGCTGAATCCAACAACAAAGCAAAAGAAATCGGGGCTTTGATGAAATCAGGACAAAAGGAAGCTGCTGACGCTGCAAAAGCCGAAACAGCTGTTCTGAAAGAGCGTTCCAAAACCCTTGATGACAAACACAAGGAAATTGAACATGCCTTACTGGAAGAACTTGTAAAACTTCCTAACCTGCCACACGAAAGTGTACCGGAAGGCAGAACTGCTGAGGATAATGTAAATGTGCTTGAAAAGGGCGATAAGCCTGCTTTACACGCGGGTGCATTGCCTCACTGGGAATTGATCCGTAAACTGGGAAAATCACAGGCTCCGATTATTGACTTTGAGCTGGGAAACAAAATTACCGGCGCAGGATTTCCTGTATACAAAGGCAAGGCGGCACGTTTACAGCGAGCGATGATCTCTTTTTTCCTCGACGAAGCTGCAAAGGCAGGCTATATTGAGGTACAAACGCCTATACTGGTCAACTCCGACTCAGGATTTGGAACAGGACAGCTTCCTGACAAAGAGGGCCAAATGTACCACGACGCACAGGATGATTTGTATCTGATTCCAACTGCTGAAGTTCCTGTTACGAATCTCTACCGCGACGTAATTGTGTCAGAGTCGGAACTTCCGGTTAAACATGCAGCCTATACGCCTTGTTTCCGCCGCGAAGCAGGCAGCTGGGGTGCGCACGTAAGAGGTTTGAACCGTCTGCATCAGTTTGATAAAATTGAGATTGTGCAGATCAACAAACCAGAGGAGTCTTACAAAGCGCTGGACGAAATGGTGGAGCATGTGAAAAGTCTGCTTGAAAAGCTGGAGCTTCCTTACCGCATACTTCGTTTGTGCGGTGGTGATATGGGCTTTACCTCTGCTTTAACCTACGATTTTGAAGTCTGGTCTGCAGGACAGGAACGCTGGCTGGAGTGTAGCTCTGTATCCAACTTTGAGACTTACCAGGCCAATCGTCTTAAATTGCGTTACAAAAATGCGGACAAAAAAACGCAGTTATTACATACATTGAACGGCTCCGCTTTGGCGCTTCCACGTATCGTGGCTGCTCTACTTGAGAACAATCAACAGGAAGATGGTACCGTTCGTATACCGGCTGTGTTGGTTCCTTATTGCGGTTTTGATGTGATTGAGTAATCGCCATTTTCAATAAAAACAATAAAGCCTTCGCCTATGTGAGGGCTTTGTTGTTGTCAGCTTTTGCCAGTAAAGCAGGTATACCGACATTGTCCATAATGAGTTTACCGACTTTTTCAGTTGCAATGCCCGCTTCGAGCTTATAGGTGTTTTCAAAACCATTAGTAGTGATGTTTGTTTTGAAACAGTTAAATCTGATATACGGATTGGTATCATAACTTTTCAACAACTCCATCAGATGCGTAGAAATCACGAAGACAGAGCTCGGATAATTAAGAAAGCCATTCACGACCGTACCCGAGCAATGTAGCGCATCCTCCTGATTGGTCCCGCGAAACAGCTCATCAATCAATACCAAACATTTCTGACCATCGCCCAATGCCTGCGCAATCTCTTTGATTCTCATGATCTCATTGTAGAAATGACTGTAACCCAGCGTGAGATCGTCGGAAAGGTGTATGGACGTGAAAAGACGGTCTGAGAATGAAAGCCGCAAATTGGCTGCCGGAACCGGCCATCCCAGATGCGCCAGGTAAACGGATATCCCCAATGCTTTCAAAAATGTAGTTTTCCCGCTTGTGTTAGCCCCTGTCAGAATGCATATTCCTGTTTCTCCGGCAAGTACACATCCATTTTTAACTGGATTTTGAAGTAAAGGATGCCACAAACCGGCTACTTCCAGAACTCCATCTATGGACGCAAATTCAGGAAAACATAGCGAATGGTCACGTGCCACCGTTGCAACAGATACGAGCGCATCCAGCTTGTAAAGTACATCAAGCATTTTACGAAAGTCATCCTTACGTTGCTTACGCAGGAAATAGTCCAGATGAAAAACACTTATTTTATTGATGCCCCTATCTTCCTCCTGCATATAGGGACGTAGCATCAACGAATCGAGGAAAGAGACTATGAACTCAAAATCTTTTTTGAAAGAATCAGGTACATCCATATAGGAAAGCAGCCAAACTGTCTTTTTCATGGCTCTGAAAACCCGGATTGTTGCTGTGACGCCGCTTTGAATGAGATAGAACTCGGCCTCATTTTTATAGGCAAATAGCATGGTCTGAAGCCAATGCTGAACAATATCCTGAGACATTGTGTGTCCAATATTGCTTTCATAGTAATGCTCTGTAGCGGCAATGTAGGCATGAGAGACATTCACTTCCCAGTAAGAATAATTGGCAATGACAGATCTCAGCAACTCTTGTTGCTGCAGTATATCCCCTACACATTCCTTCGGCTCGCGTATCATCCTTTTCAGCAAGTCTCTGCCTCCATAGGAAATGGTCTTGTCAAAAAAGCTGAGAATAGTATGCTCCTGCGCTTTTTCACCGATAATCTGAAGTTCGTGTAAAGTGTGTAATCCGACTGGAAGCATAGGTATATGTGATATGCGTCAAAGATACTTCTGCTCATTATCCTCCTGTGTTAAAATTAGTTAAAGCAATATATTGTTCTCAAACATAGCTGTTAAAAAATCTTAACGTGCCTCTCTGGCTACCTGCATTTTTCTACATTGCCACAACAAATGAAACAACTGCATGCTGGCAATTTTTTACTTTTATCGATCTATATGCCTTATCACGGGATTGGTCTCACTTGTATTGTGGGGCTTTGCTTACTTTCCGATTCACAGAGATTTTCATCTGTTCCTGCCCAGGTATATAATTATCAAGCTGATTACAGACTTCATTCTATGGCGCTACATGAGGAAGGGTCGAATAGCATCGCAACACTATTTCTATCACAATCTTGGCATATCCGAAAAAAGGCTGTATCTGACCGCATTTGGAATGGACCAGCTGGCTTTTTTTTCAGTGGTAGCAGCCGTTAAAATGTATTCCTTACTATGATTACACATAAACTTGAAGCGGACAGCATATGGCTGGAATATAAGGATCGTAAAATACTGCAGAACATTTACATCCGATTGGAGACCGGAAAAGTGACGGGACTTTTGGGAAAAAACGGGACCGGAAAATCGAGTTTACTGAAAATGATATTCGGAAGTTTGAGAGGTCAAAATCAATCAGTGAGATGGAACGGAGACTATATAGCGCATCCCTATCAACAGCCGGGTCTTATACGCTATCTACCTCAATTCAACTTTACACCTCCGAACATGGGCATCAATCAGATATGCCAAATATATCAGGTTGAATACGACCGTATCACAGCATATTTCCCGGAAATGGAGAGTGTTCGTTACACGGCAGCTGCAAAACTTTCAGGGGGCAATAAAAGACTGTTAGAAACTCTACTTATACTTTTTTCGCCTGTGAAGTTTGTGCTGCTTGATGAGCCATTTACGCATTTATCTCTCCGTACGATAGAAATACTCGCTGCAGTTATCAATCAGGAAAAGCAGAACAAGGGAATTCTGGTGTCAGATCATATGCATCAATATGTGACAAATCTGAGTGATTCTGTGTACCTTCTTGTGCCGGTTGGCCGGTGTGTATTGTTGAAAGACCCTTTAAAAGAAATGAAACTGATGGGTTATACCCGCTGAGTATTTTTCGGAAATGCCAGCCATACGAAATACCACGTCATCACCACAATAGCAACCTGCATTACATAATCCGTAAGCAGTTCCATTGAAGATACAAGATCCTGCGGTGACATATAACAAGGCATGCCCAACCTCCACCAATAGGATGGATGCACCACGCACAGAATATTAAAAATCAAAAGCAGAATTACCTGAAAAGGGCTTTTCCAGTTGATCACATAGAATACCAGAGGGATCAAAAACAGAAATATGTAATTGCTGTAAGCACTTTGCTGTACCACCATCATTGTAGCATACAACACCACCCACACTCTCGAGAGCATTACCCGGAAATCCGCAGTGCGTAAGCGCCACGCCGCCAGAGATCCCAGGCCAACAGATGCAACCAGTCCGATCCAGTTCCAGAACTTCTCTCCGACGCCTATATGGTTATTGAACCAGGGGTTGAGTATAGCCGGAATGTTAGGAGCACGAAGCGTTTGTGCTTCATCCATAGGCTGTGTAAATTCCCAACCCACAAGTGGATACAATACGCCCAAAGATATAATGCCGACGATAATCATCGGAATCATGAATCTGATCTTTTCCTTTTCAATCAAAAAAAGCGGAACCAGTATCAATACAAAAATGGCCTTCGTCATAAGCAGACCAATCGCCAGGATGAAAGAATACCAGGCTACACTCACCTTCCGCTCCCTGGCCAGATAAGCGAGTGCTACAAAAAGCCACATCCAAACATCTTCCTGCGCACCTACTATGCACAATACCAGCGCTCCTGGCAAAATATAGTAGACCAGCGCGTTGAACAGAAAAACAGCTTTGGATTGAAATGGCCTGAAAAAATGCCAGGATACATACAAGGCAATGCCGTCCATGACCGCCATCGTGAGTACAATCATTTTGGGATCATACCAGATTTTGAGCCATATACCAAGAAAATAAGCATATAATGGTGAATAGGGCGACCAGAAATCACGGTAAACGATCATTCCCTGGGATGCTTTACTTCCTTCATCCCAAAAACCATTCACATCCGAGGTCGTAGCCAGATCCGCAACAAGATAAATAGCAATAAATGGTAACAAGCGGAATAAAATCCAGCCAATAATAAGCGTAATACGGATTCCCTTATTTTCCAACCACCTGACAAGTAGCTCCTTCCTGAAAAGCATCAGAGCCAGTAGCAACACGCACATAACACTGATACCCAGCTTTGCCAATACTATACTCATGCTACTGTGAGATTAGATGACAAAACGACTTTTTTGTATGTTTGGCGAAGCACCCAGAAGAAACAAAGTACATTCATAATTTGCAGCAGGTATTCGAAAAGTAATACCGGATTTCCAAACATACCCGGCGAAGTGTAGGCAGGCTGACCAATATAGACCCACACAAATGGTTGCACAACGGTAAGCCAGTTGAGCGCAATCAGAATAGAAATGTGTGCGGTTTTTCTGATATCTATAATTTCAAAGAGAGCTGCCATCAGATAAGCAATCACATATGCACCCATGGCACTTGCCTGAAAAATCATCATACAAACAAGACAAGCAATAAATAGCCCGGGCAAAACCTCACTGATATGACGGTGACGCGCTTTGTAAGCCATATATACCGGTACAAAAACGGTAAATAAAAGTCCGAACCAGTTGATCATGGTCGACTTTTTCTCATTGATATGAAACACAAGCTCCACCCACGGACGTGCTATTGAGAACAAGTTCGGAGTCATGAGTTGCTCGGTGTGCTGAATCGGCATCAGGAAAAGATCGCCGATCTGCCAATAGAGAAAACCTACTGCCGGAATACCCACCGCAGCCATCGTAAGCAGCATTTTAACAGGTCGCTTCACAATTACCAATAATGCCGGCAAAAGGAAAATGAAGGTAACTTTGATCGTAAGCAGTGTAAGTGCATAAAGCAATCCAATACCGACCTCGTAATTTTCTTTGTGTTTCAAAGTATACCGCCATATCAGCAAAGCCGCACCCCAAAACCAGACCTCTTCCTGCCCATCCACCAAAATGTACATAAATGCAGCCGGAAGCATCAGATAGATTACCGCAAGCTGTAATGCTTTAATACTTCTTTCCTTATATGTTTGGTAGGTCAGCCACAAAATACCCGTTTCCATCAATACCATAAAAAGTACGATCGCCCTGGCATTGTGCCAGATCCACACTGGCAAACTGATGATGTAGGCGTATAGCGGTGCATGGTATGACCAGAAATCTCTATATACAAAACCCCCTTCTTTGGCAGCCTCGGCTTTATAAAAGAAAAACGGAATATCTCCCCGGGGCTCCTCATTGATCACGAGAAAGATACCGATCCAGGGAATAAAGCGAAAAACAACAAAAGCAATTGTAAATATCAGTTTATCTTTTTCCAGCTGCCACTTTGCAAAAAGTTCTGAGCGGCTGATGGTCCAGATAATACCAAAAGTTAAACCCAGATTGATAATCAGCTTTAAATAAAAGACTGTAAGAATTGGCATGTGTAATAAATAGCAGTGATGAAAGATGTTTGCAGCGTGCTTTTCAAAACGCAAACTTAAGACTTCTTTTTCTCAAAACAGGTAGCAATACACAAAGTTTTAACACGTTAGAAAGTCGTATGCTTGCATACTATTGTACGAAGTCTTATTTTTGATTACTTCATTCCCAAACATCAAAGAGATTATGTCGCATACTACTGAGGTAAATTGTATGGATTTTGGTCTGAGCGAGGAACACCTTGCCGTACAGGAAGCAGCCAGGGATTTCGCTCAGACTGAACTTCTCCCCGGAGTGATCGAAAGAGATAACGAACAGAAATTCGATCCTGTACTGTTACGAAAAATGGGAGAACTCGGATTTTTGGGAATGATGGTTTCGCCGGAATATGGAGGCGGCGGCATGGATACGCTGTCTTATGTCATTGCAATGGAGGAATTATCAAAGGTGGATGCATCAGCATCGGTGATTATGTCTGTGAACAATTCGCTGGTGTGCTGGGGACTCGAAACCTATGGAAGCGAGGCGCAGAAACAGAAATACCTCACTCAACTGGCTGCCGGCAAATACATAGGCGCCTTTTGCCTTTCGGAACCGGAAGCAGGGTCGGATGCCACATCACAACATACAACGGCTGTGGAAGAAGATGGGTATTACATACTCAACGGTACCAAAAACTGGATCACGAACGGAAATACATCTTCGGTCTGCCTCGTCATTGCGCATACGCATCCTGAAAAGGGTCATAAAGGAATCAATGTGTTTATCGTTGAAAAGGAATCAGCGGGCTTTTCAATTGGTAAAAAAGAAGACAAGATGGGAATCAGAGCATCAGATACCCACTCGCTGATGTTCAATGATGTGAAAGTGCCGAAGGAAAACAGAATAGGCGAAGACGGATTTGGATTCAAATTTGCGATGAGTACGTTGAATGGCGGCAGAATAGGCATAGCAGCTCAGGCCCTGGGTATTGCAGCCGGGGCATTTGAACTGTCGCTGAAATATGCGCAGGAGAGAAAAACATTTGGCAAACCTATCAGCGAACACCAGGCCATTCAATTCAAATTGTCAGAAATGGCTACGCGTATTGAGGCAGCAAGGCTCCTTGTGTACAAAGCTGCACGACTCAAAGACCAGGGTAAAGACTACATCAAAGCAGCAGCCATGGCCAAACTATATGCGTCCGATGTTGCGATGTGGGTTACAACGGAAGCCGTTCAGATTCATGGGGGTTACGGTTATGTGAAGGAATACCATGTGGAACGGCTGATGAGAGACGCAAAAATAACACAGATATACGAAGGTACCTCTGAAATCCAAAAACTAGTAATAGCCCGTGAACTTTTAAAATAACCCCAAATTAGGCCTCACGAGTATTTTATTCTAAATGTTGGATTAATTTCATACCAAAATATCACTTTTTTTCATTTTTTTGTCTAAAAACACTTGTATTAGTTTTGTACAATTTATTAGATTTGTACAAAATATGAAAGTAAGGCACTTCAGCCCATAAATATATACAAGCATGGAAGACTATAATAAGATTATTGAGTCATTGGGGGTAAAGTTCGTAAAGGCACGTCATATACGGATTTTGCAGCCGATCACGATTAAAAACTTCTACGATGTACAAAATTCGCTAACAATTCTGTACGATGGTGAAGTATCTTTCGGAACTGAGGAATCTCAGAAAGTTGAAGAAGGTGATATGCTCTTCATCCCGGGTGGTAAGCATGCAACTGTAACGTACGGTAGTGCAACTTCAGCCAAAACGGTATCTAATGAAGAGTTCATGACTAACCGCGATAACTACATCGAAGCAGGTCACGATCCGGCACTCATCGGAAAATTGCCTAACTCCTTTGGACTTATCTCTTTCGAAGCGAAAGTTTTCGATACAGTTAACTTCTTCACATCACTGGATGTTCCTCCATTCCTGATCAAACGTGACGATCAGATTGCAGCGACGATCAACCAGATACTGACTGAAGATATGCTGGATACTCCTGGTAAAGGCCGTATCATCAAAATTAAAACAGAAGAGGTTGTTATTGAGATCATCCGTTACATCCTGAAAAACAAACTGTTTGTTGAACAATTGGTGACAAACAGTACCTATTTCAAGGATCCTCGTTTGATCGACATTTTTGCCTACATCAAAGACAACTTGGGTGGAGACTTATCGAAC
>DASYHR010000717.1:0-7974 GCA_035998385.1 Dyadobacter sp.
AGATTGAGATCAGCATCGTTTTTCAGTTTTCTTCTCAGCTCCAGCCCATCGAGCTTAGGCAGATTGATATCCGACAAAATCAGAAATGGCAATGGGCCGGCACTATTTAAGTACTCCAGAGCAGCGGCTCCATCAGGAAAATAGACGCGCTCATTTTGATAACCCAGGTCGCTGAATACCTGCTCTAAAAGTAACTGATCGTCCTGATCATCTTCTATAATAACAATTGCTCCGCTCTTATTCATGGCTATGTAAACGTTGATATATTTAATTTATATAAAAGTCAAGCCAGCGCCCGGAGCACTTGCTTGCCTCGTTACTGTACCGGACTTTTATATAGATGAACGAAAGACAGTCACTTTACTGAACCGGTCAGTCGGGACTGAATTTCTGCTTGCGTTCCTTTGACAAAATGTTTTCCGCCGTCTTTGGTGATCAGAAGCGTGTAGCGCATATCCGCATCTGGTATCATTTCCTGAATCTGATCCGCAGCTATAGAAATTTTTAAGCCTCCGCCTTCCTTTGATTCAAAATCAATCTCTTTCATTTTAAGAAATAGCTGGTTAGTGAATCATATTATCATTGTCGAGCGAGCGCTTCACGATCCGGCTCTTGATTGCTGAAGCCCGCGTTTCGTTTTCATCATCCGGGTGGTAGCTACCCGCAGTTTCATGTACATCCAACGCGCCATAGCTATCCAACACACTAACCACGTGTTCCGCATCATCATCACTGGTGGTATGTACTGTAACGATGGTCCGATTGTGACTAACCTGATGATATGTAGCGACCTGATGCTCATCGTTGCCGAACAAATTTCTGAAAAATGCCTTGAACCCTTCCAAAAGATCCGGCTCCTGAGGTATCTCAGCGTACGTATCAGACGGATCTTTGTAAACCGCTGTCTTCAAAACGATCTCAGATTGCTTGTATCCTTTTTCTACAAGGTATCTTTCTGCCTGACGTGCGCTTTCAATCTCATTGAAAATCGCAATGACTGTATTTGCCATGGTAATTATACTTTGATGTGTGTAAATGGTAAGTTTATTTAAGCCAATAAAAAGAGTTTCGGCTGTGGTTGAAATACAATTTCTGTGCCGACAAGCCGGCTACGACTACCTACAAATTTATCTTTTCAGGCTACTCGCGCTGGCATGATATTGATAGGTGAAAGATTAGAAACACATTATAAACAAAAACAAACAGTAAAACCATTATGGCAACTTCAGGAAATGCAACAAGCGTAATTAATGATTTGATTGAAATAAACAATGACCGTGTAGCTGGATTTGAAAAGGCTATCGCAGACATCAATAGCGAGAACATCGATTTGAAAGAGATATTTCAGGGATACGCTGAGCAGAGTCGCAAATATGGTCAGGAATTGGCAGCGATTATCGGATCTGTTGAAGAAGTAGAAACCGGAAACAGCGTAAGCGGAACTTTGCACCGTGTATGGATTGATGTTAAATCAATCTTTGGTGGAAGCGACAGAGCGGGCATTCTTTCAGAAGCTGAACGCGGCGAGGATGCAATCAAAAAAGCATATCAGGATGCTTTGACTGACGAGAATCTTCCATTCGATGCTTCGGAAATAATCCGTAGTCAGGCAATGGGAATCAATTCTGCACATGATCAGATCAAAGCGCTTCGCGATGCTGCGAAAGCATAATCAGATTTCAAGTGATATTTAATGAAGCTGCCCACAACGGGCAGCTTTGTTTGTTTACAAGCGATACCATCACCAACAACTATTTTGTACGAGCCAGGTTTTTTTTGATTCGGCTAAGCGTTTCAGGCGCTATACCCAGATAAGATGCAATCAGATTTTGCGGTACACGCTGAATCATTTTGGGATTTGACTCTGCCAATTTCACATATTTCTCTTCCGCCGTGTGTGTGATAGAGCTCATTAAACGGCGCTCTTTGGTCACGATACTCTTTTGATATAAAATCCGGAAGTACCTGTCCATCACCGGAACGGCAAGTGTCAGCGCTTCATAGTCTGGCTGCGAGATCAGAAACAGTTCTGACTCTTCAATGGCATCGATATTAAACATGGCTGGCTGTCCTGTCAGAAAGCTGCTGAAATCAGATAACCACCACCCTTCCCAGCCAAAGACGCTCATGTGCTCATCGCCTTTTTCGTCAACGTTATAGGTACGCAGCAGCCCTTTTGCTATAAAAGCCAGATGTTTGCAAACATCACCTTCCTGCAAGAGATACTGCCGCTTTCTGAGTTTTTTAGAAACAAAATACGTGGCAATTTTCTGTTTGTCCTGGTCAGTGAGCGAAACTTTTTCCTCAATATGGCTGAAAAGCACGTCAATCATAAACACTCCGTTTTGGCGAAGTACAAAGATAATTTTTTCCTGTTGACGCTGACAATTTCAGATAAGCAGTCAGACTTGATACAGATCAAGTGAATTAGTTGATACAGGTCAATCCGGCACCTTTTCTTCTCAGGTACCTTTGTGCAGTGCCAAAAAGCACTTTGAATGTAGTGAACGGCCTGTTTATTTTCTTTTTACTAAATCAAAAATCAATATGAAAAATACCGCATTAGTAGTAGGCGCAACCGGCATTACCGGTAGTAACCTGGCAGAGAAACTGATTGAGAAAGGCTGGATTACCTATGGATTGTCCCGTAATCCGCAACACACAATAGACGGTTTACAACCAATTGCAGCAGATCTGCTTAACGAGCAGGATCTGGCAGTAAAACTGGCAGACGTATCCCCTACCCATGTTTACTTTACAACCTGGATGCGAAATGATACTGAAGCTGAAAACATCCGTGTCAATAGTGCGATGGTGCGGAATCTGCTCAACACACTGTCGCCAAAAAGATCTGTTCAGCACGTAGCACTTGTGACAGGACTCAAACATTATCTGGGGCCATTTGATGCATATGCAAAAGCCGGAACGCTGCCACAAACACCTGTCCGTGAGGAGCATCCACGGCTTAACCTAGAAAATTTCTATTATGCGCAGGAAGATGAGGTGTACGCAGCTTCAGAGCGTGATGGCTTCACATGGACCGTCCACAGACCCCATACAGTGATTGGGAAAGCGGTTGGTAATCTGATGAACATGGGTACCACGCTGGCCGTGTATGCATCCATTTGTAAACAAACCGGCAGAGCGTTTCACTTCCCCGGATCAGCTGAGCAGTGGAACGGCATATCGGACGTAACCGATGCGAAAATGCTGGCGGAACATATGATCTGGGCCGCAACTACAAAAGCTGCTGCAAATGAAGCCTTTAATGTTGCAAACGGAGATGTGTTCCGCTGGAAATGGTTATGGCAGCAAATTGCCGGTTGGTTTGGTGTAGATCCGGCCGGATTTGACGGAACAATAAGCTCACTGGAATCACAGATGGCTGGCGATACGGAAACCTGGAACGAAATTGCCGGAAAGTATGATCTTAAAGAAAAAGACATCAACCGTCTGGCTTCGGCATGGCATACGGATCTGGATCTGGGTCGGCCGCTTGAGGTGATGACAGATATGTCCAAAAGCCGAAAATTTGGATTTACCGGTTATCAGGACACACGTGATTCTTTTTTTACATTGTTTGAAAATCTGCGCCGGGATCATTTGATCCCATGATCTGACCAAGAGGCTGCCTGATGGCAGCCTTTATTTATTCCGCTAACCACGCCATTTGCTGATGCTGTATTGATCCGCGCAGGTATGCGCGCACGATCTTTCAGTCTAATTCAACAATGTTGGGTATCGTATTTCCCAAAAGCGCTGGAGCATAAACGTAATAGAACCCACTCATGATCAAACCCATTAAGCATCAACCAGTTACTGCACCGGATGTCACTTATAGATCGTGATAGATATAGGTGGGATGATTTTTTAAAGCATAAACGTAGTCTTAGTTCAAAACTACATTTATCCGCACTTTATGATCAACTCTCCGTCAGAAAACGAGAAATCAACATATCCCCAGCGTGTCACTATCGCAGTTGCAATCACAATTTTACTACTTGGCCTGACAGGTCTGTTTGTCTACAGTTTTCAGGTGTTTCTCTACATCATAGGCGCTCTGCTGATCGCCCTTCCACTACGCGCCGGAGCCCGCGCTCTACACGATAAGTTAGGCTGGAAAGAAGGTGTCAGTCTGATCATCATTATTATCCTGATATTGGCGCTGGCTACGGGTATTTGCTGGCTTTTTGCCGCAAGGATCTCAGAGCAGGTCGACCAGTTCAAAGATCAGATTCCTGATGCACTTAAAAGCGCTGAGAAGCAACTGGGAAGTTCTGATATCGGCAGGCAAATACTCAACAGTATACCGTCCAAAGACGATATCGCAGCGAATAGCTCTGAGATCATGTCGCAAGCTAACGGCTTTTTGTCGAGCACATTTGGCGCTTTAAGTAGTTTGTACGTGATTATTTTTATGGGTGCATTCATTGTGGTCAACCCAAAAATGTACCGTGAAGGTATCATCATGCTGGTGCCAAAATCCAGGCGCACGCGGACAGGAGAAATCCTGACAAATTTAAATAACACGCTGGTTAGCTGGCTTCTTGGACAGCTTTTCTCAATGACCGTCGTTGGTGTGCTTACTTTTATCTGTTTGTGGATTCTGGGTGTTCCGCTTGCGGGTGTACTGGCGCTACTGGCCGGGATTGTTTCATTTATTCCAAATCTTGGCCCCATCATCGCCCTTTTTCCGGCGCTACTTTTCGCTTCTCTGGACGGCTCTGACCAGGTGCTTTATGTGCTGATTCTCTACCTGGCAGTCCAGGCTTTTGAAAGTAGTGTAGCTACTCCGATGGTCCAGAAAAAAATGATCAATATGCCGCCCGCGCTGGTGTTCGGATCACAACTTTTGATCGGAGCGTTTGGCGGCCTGCTTGGTCTTACACTCGCTACGCCCATTATGGCTATGGTGATGGTATTGGTCAAAATGGTGTATGTGCAGGATATTCTCAAAGACGACGATGTGGAGGTCAATCCCTAAAACCGGCCATCTCAATAATTTTATTCGATTCGCATCTAACTAAAAAATGAACATACAATGAAGATAGTAATCATAGGCGGGGGTTTCGCGGGCGTAAATGTGGCCCGCGCACTGGGTAAGGACAAGCGGTTTGAAATTATATTGGTTGACAAAAACAATTACAACTTCTTCCCGCCGCTGATCTACCAGGTAGCTACTGGCTTTCTGGAGCCTTCCAGTATCAGTTACCCATTCCGCAAATTATTCCGAGACCTTAAAAGTGTCAAATTCCGTCTGGGTTATCTGCAGCGGGTAGTGCCTGAACAAAACAAAGTGATTCTTTCAAGCGGTGAGCTCAGCTATGATTATCTGATTTTTGCTACCGGTGCAAAAACCAATTACTTCGGAAACGACAATTTAAAGCATAACGCGATTTCAATGAAGACGCTGGATGATGCACTCGAAATGCGCAATAAGCTATTGCGCCAGATGGAGCAGGCCAGTGTAATTGACGATCCGTATGAGCTCACCAAGCTACTTACGATTGTGATTGCAGGAGGAGGACCTACAGGCGTGGAGCTGTCGGGCATGTTTGCAGAGATGCGTAACGGCATTTTAAAGAAGGAATATCCCGAACTGATAGGCAAGGGAGGCGATATTTACCTGATTACAAGTGCAGGCGAGCTACTGTCGCCCATGAGTGAGAAATCGCAAAAAGACACCCATGATCAGCTTAGAAAAATGGGCGTCAAAATCAGATTACAATGCAGGGTGAAAGATTTTGTCGATGACAAAGTGATCCTGTCCAACGATGAGACGATCTCTACAAAAAACCTGATATGGGCTGCGGGCGTGACCGGGAAGTTATTTGACGGGATTTTGGCCGAGAGTTATGGCAAAGGTTCACGTCTTGCAGTTGATGAGTTTAATAAAGTAAATGCTACAGATAACATTTATGCAATCGGCGATATATGTCTGCAGCTCACAGATCCTGAATTCGCGACCGGACACCCACAGGTAGCGCAGGTGGCCATTCAGCAAGGCCGGCATCTGGCTAAAAATTTCAAACTGATGGTTGAGGGAAAGCCGCTGAAATCATTCCGCTACGTCGATAAGGGCTCGATGGCGATCATCGGGAGAATGAAAGCAGTGGCGGATTTGCCTAGACCAAAAGTGCATTTCAATGGTACTATCGCCTGGTTTGCCTGGTTATTTGTGCACCTGATCTCACTGATCACCAAAAAGAACCGCTTCCGGACGCTATTTAACTGGATGGTTGCCTATTTCACGAAAGATCAATCCCTGAGAATGATATTCAAACCAAGCTGGAATAAGTACACAGATGAATGATGTGTAAAATCGGGCAATAAAAAACCGCAACGGTTGAATGTTCCGTTGCGGTTGAATATCAGGTAATCACAAAGAGATCACCCTTCAATCTGCTTCATATACCTTTTGTTTTTCATTCTCAGATACACGCCGTTGGTCCATCCAAAACCTTCCTGAACCTCGTACTCGCCACCACCAGCGATCAGGTTGGTGTCAGACACGTTATACTTTTCAAGCATTTTTCCCGAGTGTTTAAATTCCTTATCAATTTGTCCCAGCCATTCTTCTGAGATCTGGTCAGCTGCCTGATGAAAATTGTAATTTCTTAAACCTTTATAAGCAATCCATTGCAGTGGCGCCCAGCCATTGGGCGAATCCCATTGTTGGCCCGACTTCACCTTTGTGGTCAGAAGACCCCCTGATTTCATGAAATTCAGCCGCATATAACCTTTGACGTATTTGGCCTGATGGTTGGATGCCAGCTTGAAAAACAACGGAAAAGCGCCAGCCAGGGTTACGTGGCTGGTAAAATCACGCTTTTTGAAATCATAATCCATATAAAAGTGCCTGCGCTCGTCCCAGAAGTAGGTTTCGATCGCCAAAGCCCGTTCGGCCGCTTTCTGTTCGTAGACAAGATGCCTCTGTTTGTGCCCGCCGTGTAGGTATGCTTCTGCCAATGTTTTCTCCAGAAAGTACATCAGACAGTTCAGATCCACCGGTAAAATATCCGTGGTGTGCACGGTTGAAAAATCATTTTTATCCGAAAACCAGCGGCTACTAAAATCCCAGCCCGATTCCGCGGCAGCTCTGATGTGTCTGTAGATTTCTGCGCGGGCTGTTCCGAAACTCTTTTCTGCCAGTTCTGCCAGCTCAACATCCTCAATGAAAGATTCTGGTCTGGGTGTATCCTTATCATCCCAATACCTGTTCAATACCGCGCCGTCAGGCAGATTCACCACCCGCCGGTGCGCGCTGAAAGGTTCGGCAATACCGCCCGCATCCATCCAGTAATCGTATTCCTGCTGCATATGGGGAAGGTATTTTGTCAAAATATCCGCTCCTTCAATATCGCTGTACAACCGCACCATTAACGAAAAAAACGGAGGCTGTGACCGGCTGAGATAATAGGTCCGGTTAGCGGTGGGAATAAATCCGAACTGCTCGATCAGATAAGCGAAGTTATCGATCATACTTTTAATCAGTTCGGTCTGCCCCGATTCCCTAAGACCCAGCATCGTAAAATAAGTATCCCAATAATAGATCTCCCGGAAACGTCCGCCCGGCACCACATAGGGGTTGGGAAGTGCTATGAGTGAACCTCCATGTTCCTGATCTTCGGGTTGCCTGGTCAACACAGGCCAGAGTTTATCGATATGATCCGAAACAGGTTTAGTCTGATCGGGTGTAAATGAGGAAGCAATATGTGTTGGGATACGAAAATGCTTTCGAACAAATTTTTCTATATCAAAGTCCTCACCTGTTTTCTTTTCAAAATACTCTTCGAGGATAACGGCCGGATCGCTGAGCGGTATTGCGTCAGCAAAAGTCTTTGAATCGTCGAAGATATGGCTGCATTGTACATCTTCGAAAAGCCTTCCATAAATCTCTTCGGGTGAAGCGGTAAGCTGCTGATGGTTTTGTAGGGTGTCGATATATTCTTGCAAGTCTGTCAAAATTTAGGT
>DASYHR010000745.1:0-4165 GCA_035998385.1 Dyadobacter sp.
ACTGTATGCCGGATGGGGTTGCTATCAAAAGTTCATTTACATCTTTGATGCTCTTCCTGTTTTGGCTTCCGACGCGTACTACGAGGTCAAACTTTTTTTCGCCTTCGTAAATCTGTCCTGCCACAGCTCCGGCAAACGCAGCGTTAATGGTGCGGTTCACGTCGTCAATGTTTAAGCCGTATCGTGCGATTTCGCCCCGGTTGAAATCGATCACAATCTGAGGCATACCGGTTACTTTTTCGACATACCAGTCGGCGGTGCCGTTTACAGTACGCGATATATCACCCAGCTTTTCAGCGTAACGAGCCAGCGTAGGCAGGTCTTCTCCATAGATCTTACAAACAACATCCTGTTTTGCGCCGGTCATCAACTCGTTAAAGCGCATCTGGACCGGATATTGAAAACCAGTAGAGACACCCGGAACAACCTGTTGTGCGGAAGCTGCCATCTTCTCAGCCATTTCAGGGAAGGTTTTGGCGTTTTCCCATTCCTTTTTGTCTTTCAATACAATAATCATGTCGCCCCCCTCAATAGGCATAGGATCGGTAGGAATTTCGGCACTGCCAATGCGTGACACGATCTTTTCAACTTCGGGAAAATCCTTCTTCAACTTGTCAGAAATCTTATTGAATGCAGCGATGGTTGTAGTCAGGTTGGTACCTACCAGCAAACGGGTTTCCGTGGCGAAGTCACCTTCCTCAAGCTGCGGGATAAACTCTCCACCCATTTGCGAGAATAGCACCACCGCAATCGCGAAAAGTCCAAATGATATTGCTACCAGAGTCCGCTTGATGCGAAGCGCTGAAGTGAGAATACGGGAGTAACCGTTTTCCAAACGGAGCATGATTTTGTCAGAAAATGTCAGACAAGTCGGGATTTTGCGGCTGATCAATACAGCGCTGATCATCGGGACGTAGGTCAGCGACAGAATAAATGCACCGACGATGGCAAAAGCGACTGTCTGCGCCATTGGTCTGAACATTTTTCCCTCAATTCCTGAAAGAGACAGGATCGGCAGGTATACAATCAGGATGATAATCTGTCCGAATACCGCGGCGTTCATCATGCGGGATGCAGAGCCGGTCACCTGTTTGTCCATTTGTTCTTTGGTCAGCGCCACTGTTCCGTGGTTTGCCGGAGAATGCAGATGATGCAAAATAGCTTCCACAATAATCACTGCCCCGTCCACAATTAAGCCGAAATCCAGGGCGCCCAAACTCATCAGATTCCCGCTCACACCAAAGAGGTTCATCATGCTGATAGCAAAAAGCATGGAGAGCGGAATAACAGACGCGACGATAAAACCTGCCCGCAGATTTCCCAGGAAGAGTACCAAAATCAATACAACGATCAGCGCGCCTTCCAGTAAATTTGTTTCTACAGTACTGATGGCGTTGCTTACCATTTTGGTGCGGTCCAGGAAAGGCTCTATCTCCAGACCTTCGGGCAATGTTTTCTGGATTTCTGCAACCCGTTTCTTTACACTTTCGATCACTTTTGATGAGTTGGCATCTTTGAGCATCATCACGATGCCTCCTGTCAGTTCGCCTTTCCCGGCCGTCGTCAGCGCGCCATAACGAACTGCAGCTCCGAACTGGACATCTGCCACATGGCCGATGAGTACAGGCACTCCGGAAGGACTGCTTTTGACTACAATCTGACGAATGTCATCCAGGGAACCCGCCAATCCCACACTCCTGATATAGAGAACGGTAGGTCCTTTTTCAATATAAGCTCCACCGGTATTCTGATTATTTCTGTTGAGTGCGGTGAATACATCTGAAATGGTCAGGTTCATCGCTTTAAGCCGGGCTGGCTGCACAGCAACTTCATACTGTTTTAGTTCGCCTCCGAAAGTGGAAACATCAGCCACACCGGGCGTGCCGAGCAACTGACGTTTCACGATCCAGTCCTGTGTGGTACGTAAATCAGCCAAATTGTATTTGTTTTCAAAACCCGCTTTCGGTTTGAGTACGTACTGGTAAATTTCACCAAGGCCCGTGGTGGGAGGGGCGAGCTGAGGAGTACTGGCATTTTCGCCGATATCCACCTGAGTAAGTCGTTCTGTTACCTGTTGCCGGGCCCAGTAAATGTCTGAATCATCATCGAATACAACTGTTACGAGTGATAGTCCGAAGCGGGACATACTGCGGCTTTCCTGTAATCCGGAGATGTTACTGAGTGCCTGTTCAATAGGAAATGTGATGAGTCTTTCGACGTCTTCCGCACCCAGAGCGGGGGCATTGGTGATCACCTGAACCTGGTTGTTGGTAATATCAGGGACGGCATCTATGGGCAATTGTGTAACCTGGTAGGTGCCATAGGCAATCCAGATAAACACAAAAATGCTTATAATCAGTTTGTTCTGAACTGAAAACTGAATGATTTTAGTCAGCATATTCTGTTTAGGATAAATACATAGCAAATAGGCCATGGCACAGACCGGAGTTGCGTGTGCATGGGGGGAGATAGCAGGCAAAAACCTGTATCAGAAAGCGATGTATTTAAACCTGAGGCGGTCGGAAAAGAGATCCGATATGGGAGTTGTAATGTACCTGTGGCTTGTACTGATGGTAATCCCTACTCACAGTCCAGGATTTACTATCAAAAATAAAGGAAGTACTAACAGGAATGAAAAGGAAGGCCGACTGTTGCAAGTCTATCTTTTTGAAAGGAAGCTGCATGTCTTTTTCATCGTCGTCGTCGTCCATGTCGTCGCCCCAATAATGCATGGAGAGAAAGTCAAGGAAACTGATTTCTTTATTCAATGCTTTGTGTTCGGTGAAGTGCTGCACAAGCGAAGGCAACTTGAATACCTGGCACAACGAAGTTGTGTCGAGTATTACAATGACCATCAGAATATGTAGAATCGCCTTTCTCAAAACCTTTTTGACAGAACGTTTGAATCTTGTAAGAAGCCAGGTGTCTGCTAAGTTACGTGTAAAGTAGTTGGCAAGGCAAGCATTGACTGAGAAATTCTGCAACATTTTTAAAACCATTGCTTTTTACGAATATCATATTTTGTTTTTCCGGGAAGAAGAGACGCTGCTTCAGAAACAACAATTTGATAATCCTATACAAGCCTGTGTCCGAAAGCGGCTGAACTAGTTTTGCAGCATCTGATTCTACTACAAGTCTTCCATTTCATGTTCGGTATCAAAAAGAAGCTGGCTTTACAAATCATGATTACCCTGATTTCGCTGGTTATTATCTTTCATCTCGCAGTCATTATCTCACTCATTCCCTACGACATTGTCTGGGCGGGTAAAATTAACACGCAACGGGAAATGTACACATTCGAATCTGTGTCAATTGCTGTCAATATCCTGTTGCTGGTGACGCTGATTTTAAAGAAAGAATACATCAAAAATGGCGTCTCACAATCCATTCTGGATCTGCTGCTCTGGATTTTTGTCGTCGTGTTTCTGTTAAACACGGTCGGAAATCTCATGGCTGAAACCCTGTTCGAAAGATGGGTATTTTCTCCATTGACGCTGCTTTTTGCTGTGTTGCTTTGGGTGATTGTGAGGAGGGAGGGGCCGTTGAGGGGGTAGGCGGAGGTATGTTTGTTAAAAAAAATTCAACGATGGGTACTACAACCGGATAGCAGGTGAGGCTTTGTCGAAAGTTGCAAGACTTAGACATTATTGGAGTAAGGTTTGGTTTAGAGCTATCAGATAACGTTTCATGTGTAAAAAAGCCCTCATTAACATTTCTCCCATGGTTTGATCCGTACAATCTTGTTGCCTCTCATTACAACAAGTGGGCTGTCTTTCTGTTTCTTGAATTCAACAACATTTTCGTATGCTTTTTTTAGTCCTGAAATGAGTTTGTCTCGTAGTTCAAGCTCTTCTTTAATTGTTGTCATAAGTCCGTTTTAGTTGCGCATACTTTGCAAAATTAATAATTTCTAGATTTCCATTACGTGTTTTTTGAGCTATTATGTCTGGAACTCCAAGCGAATTATCAAATAGAAATCCAGCCTGTACCATCGGCAAATAGATATCAAACAAATATTTGATTCCCTTTACATATCTTCGTTCAATCACTTCTGGTTCAATATTATGTCCTCCCTCTGCCACTCTCGTTTTGACACGCTCTTTGGCCAGGTCTATGTTATCTAGCCAAAAAAATATCAGCGTGGTCGTAAATCCTTTCTGTTCTG
>DASYHR010000750.1:0-2975 GCA_035998385.1 Dyadobacter sp.
ATTTTCTGTCTGAAGGTATTTGTATCGATTGACCGCTTCCCTTACAAAATTGAGCGCCTTGTTTGTAATAGGTTGATTATCGAATCCAAAAAAGGTGTCTCCGTAGCCACCAATCATAGGTTGGCCGCTATTGCTGATCTGCTTATCAGTGTTTCCCCAAAAAGCATTAACCCTCGTGTTATGTCTTCCGATGTGGATGCGCAGGGCTATTTTCATACCCAGGCTCGTGGCGAGATTGATCTGTTCATCGAACCTGGCCCAATTTGGTGTTTCAGTTGGAGAATTTACATAGATTTTGTCCCACGGAAGCGCAAGGTATACTGCATTAAGCCCGTTCTGATGCGCGGCTCTTATGATATCAAGTTCAGGGCCTTTTTCTGTAGTCAGGTTAAGGCACATCAAAGCCAGATAACGCTGCGTATCAATATCCTGAACTGTACCACTATTTTGGGCATATACAGGAGCATTGTTAAAAAGGCCCCATAGTATAAAACTCAGGTAAAATATTGACCTGCTCTTTATTGTAAAAAATGTCCCTGTCATCCGTGATTAAATTTTATCCATGATTTTGACCCAGTTTTCATACCCGCTTTTCACATTGAATATCCCTGCTCTCTGCTTACTGGCTTCTGCATCGGTAGCAATTTTACCGCTCATGACATCCTTCATGGCAATTACAAGCTGTTTCACACTGATATCTTCCGTCACAGCACCCATCCCTGGGTGAATAAATTCGCTGGCTCCGCCGGAAGGAAATGAGACAATAGGTTTTCCCAGCAACGCTGCTTCAATCATAACAAGTGGGAAGGGATCCTGGCGTGATGTCAATAAAAAGCCGTGCCCTAAATTCAGGTAATTATAGTAATCTTCTTTTTGCTTACCGACCAGGTGAATTGTTGTTTTTGACTTACTATTTTTACAACGTTGCTCTGTGTAATAAACCAGGCCGTCTGCGATTTGTTCTCCGATCCAGACGATGTGTACATTTGGCGTATTGAGTTCATTAGCAATGTCGGGTAGCAAATCAAAACCTTTACGCTCAGAAGTCATCCCTGATATTACCCAAACAAAATCACTTTCCGGAATCCCCAGCTTCTTACGTATGGTTTTTGTTTTTTCCTGGTCGGCCACTGCCTTTGATGTATCAATAAATGAATAAAGCAGCTCTACGTGCTTTCCTCCGGTTGATCTGATTGCCTCACACGTCACGTCCGAACAGCCAATTAAAAGATCTGAATGATTAACGATATTACTTATATCTGTACGACTTAGGTAAGCATAGGTAAGTGGCAGTTCGTGAAAGTGCGTTACAGTCTTGATTGAAAATTCCTTTGCGACCGACATTACTTCCGGCAGCATTGTTGTATTGATATACCAAATATCTGCTTTGAATTCAGTGGCAACTTTCTTCAGATAACGTAAAGTGGGATTGGCACCGAGAAAGAACATAACCTTTTGAATGATGTTATAATTTTTCGGGGCTACAAATACGGGAACATCCGCAGGTAGCTCTTTAAGTAATTCTCCGTCGGCAAAACTCACAACACCAACATCATAACGACTGCGGTCGATTTGCTGTATGATGTATAGCAACATCATTTCCGATCCTGTGCGGGTAGCAAAAGGTGTAAAGAAAAGCAGGCGTTTTTTTGTTTTTTCCATAGCTGTTGAGTTAAGACTGCGCAGAAGTGAGGAGGTCAATATTTTCTTTTTCCAAAATTTTATACATCCCTTTTTTCAGGAATAATGTTCTCATGAAATACCTGAGTAACACGATGGTTTTTCTTGTGTAAATATGCTGCGTTTCCAAATCTGAAAAAGGACTTCCCGTTTTCAGGTTATGTACGATCTTCCATAGATAAACAACGGGAATCATGGATATATAATGTAGTATCAGCGTAAGATAAGACACCACGCCATACTGTTTTCTGATCCATAACAGGTTTGAAACCTGCATTTGGGTACTGAACCGGTTTATCCAGGAAATGTTTGTTCTTCTGAAAGGATTTTTGTTCTCAAGATGTATGTATGTGGAATCTTTAAATATACATAGCTTGCCAAGCAAGCCAAGTCGCCATGACCATTCCACATCTTCGCCATACATAAAAAAATCCTCACTGAATCCGCCGGTTTTCTCGTAGCCTTCACGCCTTGTAAATATGAAAGCGCCTACCAGCCAGTCGTATTGCTCGGGATCGTTGTAAATCGGGTCAGGATAGAGACGATGCATAATTTTATCCACCATATTTCCAGGTGGTAGAATGAAGAAGCTTCTGCGAAACTCATTAAAACTTTGATAAAACGGCATGGGTGTATTGTCAGCATAATACTGCAAAGCGCCAAGGGCCATAATGTCCTGACGGGCATTCATCCGATCAAAGGAGCGATCAATGACATTATCTGTGAGGAGCGTATCTGCATTCAATAACAGAAAGTACTTCCCTGTGGCAACAGCCATTCCTTTATTATTAGCCCTGCCAAATCCGGAATTGTAGTCCATATCTATCCATTTGATAGCAGGATAAGCCTTTCTTATACGGTCACCTTCTCCGTTAGCTGGATCGTTGTCAACAATAATAATTTCGAAACTGACTTTCTTCGTATATGTATATATTGAATGTAAGCAATTGATAATGAGCTCAGGGCAGCGAAAATTTATGATGATAATGGATACATCCATATAGTGATATGCAAAGTTAAGGGGCAAAAATAAAGAAACTCCCCGGAAGACTATGACATCTAACGGGGAGAGACTCAAATAAGAATGGAATATTTTTCCAAAGATTAATTTAACCTTTCAAAAATACCGGCAACGCCCTGGCCTCCGCCTACGCAGGCGGTTACCATTCCATATTTCTGATTTCGTCTTTTCATTTCGTTCAGAAGCTGAACGGAAAGACGGGCGCCTGTCGATCCCAGTGCGTGTCCCAAAGCAATGGCTCCGCCGTTGGGGTTTACTATATCCGGATTGATTT
>DASYHR010000762.1:0-1975 GCA_035998385.1 Dyadobacter sp.
AAACGGAGTTTGGGCAACGCGCATATGCCGGTTTGCAATATGCCACTGGCAATTACCTGCCACACAATCTGGGCTATTTGTATCTTTTATTCAATACAGGGAGCTACTACCAGAGTGGTTCAGCGCAGCAAGGAGTCATCAACGGACAAATGAACTATATCAGCAATCTGATACCTTTCCGTTACAGTTTTTTCCGGCAGTTTTTGACCCTGCGCTATACCCATGGGATCGATCGTGATGCTTTTGATTATCTCAATATCAGCAGAGACCAGGGTATCAGAGGAATATACAGCGATCAGTTAATCGGCACGAAGAGATTCACGATCGGTACGGAGACCGTGTTTTTTTCGGATAAAAGTTTGCTTGGATTTCGTATCGCATACTTTGTCTTTGCGGACCTTGGACTTGTGAATGGCGTAGGTCGACTACGGGACAGTCCGCTCTATCAAGGTTACGGACTAGGCCTACGGCTTAGAAATGAAAACCTGACATTCAATACCCTGCAGATTCATTTCGGCTATTATCCAAATATCCCCGGCAACAGCAGCCCTACCCGTTTTGGTGTTGCCGGCAACGTACCGCTAAGGTTGCGTGACTTTGATATTTCCGCCCCCTCTATTGTGCCTCTGCAATAAGCCCCATCAGTCCTGGACCGAAAAAATAGCTGCAATACCTTCATCCGTCAGCAGCCGCGATCCATCCTGCCTCCACTCACCTTTGCTTTCCGGGAAGTTGTTCCTGCAAAAGCCTTCCTGCTTAGAAAAATCAAACAAACCCTGGCAGTATCCGTTAATGAGTAACGAGGCAACAAGACCGTCTTCCGTCCACATAATCTGAATTTGGCATGGCTTGTCCCTATGAATGACGTCAATGACGTTATAGATGTGCAGCGCATCCAAAATCCGCATTTGCTCTCCCACAGCCACAGCATAGAAGTATCCCGTTTCTGTATCATCTTCAAAAGATACTACAAAAGAAGTCTCCGGTGCCACACTTGTGAAATAAGCATCTTCACCTATCCGGAACGTTTGCTCAAATCCGATGACTTGTGCTTTATATGAACTCATTCGACTTATAATGATTTAGTTATCTGTATAAAAAGCTTTCCCAAAAGATCTTTCCTTTTCTTTGGGTTGACAAGAAACATAGAAATTCGTCTAACTAAAAACTGCATAGTCAAAAACGCCTTTCTTAAAAAGTTAACATTAAATATGCTCCGCCAGTGGTCTTTTTCAGATATACGAATTAACTTTGTGGAATTTTTGGACCTACACCTACTCACTCAGGCTGGAGGCATCACCGAAAGTTGCTAAAAAGTTTTTTCTACAATTCTACAAATTACCAATTACTGTGCCCAAAAATACGAATATCAAGTCCGTTCTAATTATCGGTTCAGGTCCAATCATTATCGGTCAGGCGTGCGAGTTTGACTATGCCGGTTCTCAGGCCGCCCGTTCTCTTCGTGAGGAAGGTGTCGAGGTAGTGTTAATCAATTCCAATCCGGCAACAATCATGACCGACCCTATCAGTGCGGATCATGTATACCTGCTACCGTTGGAAAAGAAATCTATAGTTAAAATTCTGGAAGAGCACATCGCAATGGGTAAGCCTATTGATGCTGTACTTCCTACTATGGGTGGACAAACTGCATTGAACCTTGCCATTGACTGTGACAAAGCAGGTGTATGGAAAAAGTACAATGTAGAAATCATTGGTGTTGATATTAAGGCCATTGAAACTACAGAAGATCGCGAAAAATTCAGGCTTAAAATGCTTGAACTGAACGTGAACGTATGTAAAGGACGTACTGCACGTTCATTTTTGGAAGGAAAAGAAATTGCTCAGGAAATCGGTTTCCCTCTGGTTATCCGCCCTTCCTTCACATTGGGAGGTACTGGTGGTGGTATTGTTGACAAAGAAGAAGATTTCGATCAGGCTTTGAACAACGGACTTCACGCGTCACCTACACATGAGG
>DASYHR010000765.1:0-1721 GCA_035998385.1 Dyadobacter sp.
AACGAAATAAATTGGCCCTTGAAAAATTTTTAGAGCCTTTGACCATTGTTGATTTTGATGTTACAGCCGCAAAATTTTATGCAATCATTCGGGCAGAGTTAGAGAGCAAAGGTTCTGTAATTGGCTCAAACGACCTTTTGATTGCAGCACACGCTCTTAGCCTGGGGCTTACATTAGTAACTAACAACACCAAAGAATTTGGAAGAGTAAGTGGTTTGAAATTAGAAAATTGGGTATAACAATGCAAAATATTAATATTGGAATAATAGGTGCAGCTGGGTATACGGGCGGAGAATTGCTGAGAATTGTGATCAACCACCCTTTTCTGAATGTTGCATTTGCACATAGTAAAAGTCAGGTAGGTAAGCCGGTTTACGCCACCCATACAGACCTTCTGGGTGATACAGACCTGGTTTTTTCAGGGGAAGAAATTCAGGAACTTCTTAATCAAAGCGACCTTGGAGCCATATTTCTTTGCTCGGGGCATGGCGAATCTAAAAAGTTTCTTGAACAGTATAACGTCCCGGAGACTGTTAAAATCATCGACCTCAGCACTGATTTCCGTGACGAATCCAACGGATTTACCTACGGACTTCCAGAACTGCAAAAGGACAAAATCACAACATCTTCAAAAATTGCCAATCCTGGTTGCTTCGCGACGAGTATAGAATTGGCAATTTTACCCCTGGCAAATGCTGGTTTGATTAAAGAAGATGTTCATGTGAGTGCCGTTACAGGCAGTACGGGTGCCGGACAAGCCCTTAGTGCTACTACCCATTTTTCATGGAGAAATAATAACCTGTCCATTTACAAGGCTTTCACACATCAGCATTTGACTGAAATCAAAATGAGCCTGAAAAAATTACAGGCTGGTTTCAGCAAGGCAGTACACTTTGTTCCGTACCGCGGAGATTTTACCCGTGGCATTATGGCTAATGTATACACGCCCTATGCTGGTTCGCTGGAAGATGCCAAAGAATTGTATAGAGCTTACTATGCCGGGCATACTTTCACACATGTTAGCGATTCGCCGATTGACTTGAAGCAGGTAGTTAATACGAATAAATGTCTGATTCACCTCGAAGTGCATGATGGACAATTGTTGATATCCAGCATCATTGATAACCTGACTAAAGGTGCCTCCGGACAAGCAGTTCAGAATCTCAACCTGGCATTCGGTTTACCGGAAGATGCAGGATTGAGGTTAAAAGCTCCGTCATTTTAATTTGTTTAACGCAGAGTTATGGAGGTGAAGCGCTGAGGACGCTGAGCTACTCTTTCTGTGTAATCTCTCTTTTCCTCTGCGTTTAAACCACATTCAAGACTATGTCACATTTATTTGATGTATACCCACTCTACGATATAGAACCCGTTAAGGCTGAGGGCAGCTACCTATGGGATTCCAATGGCATTAAGTACCTGGATTTATACGGCGGTCATGCTGTGATTTCTGTGGGACATTGCCATCCCAAATATGTTGACAAACTAAGCAAGCAATTACATGCGATCAACTTTTATTCTAATTCGGTAAAAATATCGATGCAGGAAGAGTTGGCAGAAAAGCTTGGAGACCTTTCCGGCTATCCGGATTACAAGTTATTCCTTGTTAACTCTGGTGCAGAGGCTAATGAAAATGCACTTAAACTGGCTTCATTCCATACTGGTAGAAAAAAAGTAGTTGCTTTCGCAAAAGCCTTTCACGGCCGTACTGCCGGTGCAGT
>DASYHR010000769.1:0-4385 GCA_035998385.1 Dyadobacter sp.
GATTTTACAATGCTAAGCCCCAGGCCGGTGCCGCCAAACCGGCGAGAAATAGAAGGGTCAGCCTGCTCAAACTGATTAAAAACACGCGCAACCTGTTCTTCCGACATCCCAATACCTGTATCACTTATTTTCAGGGATATGCGGATTCCTTCACTGGTTTCCCGGGAAGAAGCATGCAGGCTTACTTTTCCTTCATGTGTAAATTTGATGGCATTTGTAAGCAGATTGTAGAGTATCTGGCGTAGGCGAAAGGGGTCGCCTTTTAGAAATGTGCTGTCAGGAATTGAGTTTTCGAGCGTAAGTGCGAGATTTTTCTCCTCAGTCATTGGAAGTAACATCTGAATTACCTCATTGAGAAGAGGGGTAATTGCAAACGTACGTTGCTCGAATGTAAACTGATCTGAAATGATACGGCTGTAATCGAGCACTTCATTTACCAGGTAGAGAAGGTGCTCAGAGGCAGTGTGCAGGTTATTCAGATCCTGTTCCTTTGGCTTCTGGTCCTTTTTTAACGATTCGGTATAACCTATAATGGATTGTAAAGGCGTACGGATTTCGTGGCTCATATTGGATAAAAACCGCTGCTTGGCCATGCTGTGGTATTCTGCTTCTTCTTTGGCTTCTTCCAGTTCATTCCTGTACTTATTACTTTTTGTAATGTCTGTAAAGATCAGATAAGCAAGCAATGCCGTAAGGCAGAAGAATCCCAGCATCACCAGTTCCAGCCTGTCTATACTGGCAGCAGCCATTTTTTGAGACTGATTTCCTTCACGGTCCGCTTGTCGCACTACCTCGTTTTCAACTTCCTGCATGACATTGATTAGCTGCGTGACCAACGAATTTCCGGCTGTTGACAACTCCTGCTCTTTGTCGATAAAGCTGCTTGTACGTTTCTTCTGAGACTTCTCGATGGCATGAACTGCCTCACTCACCATTTCAATCACACTATCCTTCGGAGCTACTTTGAGCGTATCAACTTCTACATTGACCTCCTGTTTTTGTACAATTTTGGCAGGTACATTAGCAGGTTCCTTTTTGTTCTTTTTTGAACTGAAAACCCTTCCGAAGAAACCTTTCTTATCCTCTTCTACACCTTGTTTTTTGAAAGGATCAGGGACCTCAGTATATGTTGTTGTGGTGGTAGTGCGTTTTTCAGTTTTGACAACTGTGCTATCCGGCTTTCGTTTATTGGTTGTGATCAGTCCTGATATGCTCTTCACCTCATCAGCAAGATCCTGATTGCTTACCAGCTTGGATTTTACCTGCACATAATTGCCAAATATTTTTTCCCGCTCAGCAAGAATTCTTTTCATGGAATCGATGCGGATAATCTGCATAGGGTCGTCGATACTAAGCAGACTGAGGGTGTCAAGGGTTGCCATCAGTTCCCGGGACCTGACTATGAACAGTTCTTTTTTATCATCAGGAGACAAAGACCTTTCATTCTGAAGATGATCAAGCTGAAGTATATTTTTGAATACCTTATTAACCAGTCTGAGTTGGTCATTGGGTGTGGAAAGTACTTCCAGCTTGGTGAGCATGTTTTCAAATGCCAGCTTCGTGATGACCCAGGAAGTACCTAATGCAATGGCTGCGATCAAAAAACCAAGCAGCACTTTGCCTTTGACAGAACCGGTAAAAGAGGTATGGCGAATGGGAGACATGCTTGTTTTTGTTATAGCATTACTAACGAAAATCGGGAATAAAATTGCGTTTGAACGAAGTTACAAAGTTGTGGTTTAATCTCTTACCAAAAAAGAAACCGTCCTTTTAAGAAGACGGTTTCTAACACTTACGTTATGATATGTTACTATTTCGCCAAAGAATTAATCCATGCAGCGATTTTAGCAGCATCTGCTTTAGGCACTTGTGGCATTGGTGCCATTGGTGTCGCGTAGTCAGGCCAGTTTTCAGGCTTAGGATTATAAATCAGGTCAACGATCTTCTCGTTTGAGTATTTACGTTTGGCAACATCCATATAAGAAGGACCAACTACTTTCTTATCCACAGTATGGCAAGCCAGACATGTATTTTTAGAAAGGATAGGTTTGATCTGCTCCCAGGTTGGCGCTTTTGCTGCGGCTACCGCTTTTTCAGACGTTTTGCCTTTTCCATCCGGAGACACGTGCTCTTTCACCGGTGTTTCTACCGCCGCTTTTGCTTTACCTGAGCGTGTTGTTTTCAAATCAGCATCTTTCAGTTTTTCTCCGTCAGGAATGTTGTTCAAAGTGTAATAAGCATCAGGGTGAACCAATGACCATGAATTGGTTTCAGCACGTACACCTTCCAACTGGATTTTATGCACATAATACTGACGAAGGCCATCTACTACCAGACGAACTTTTTTGCCATCAGCAGATACTTTTACCCCTTTAACTTTTAGTTCTTCTGTATTGACAGGAGGACTTCCGTATACAGGAAAATGTTTGTACAAATAGCTGCTTACGTTATAGGAGTCAAGGTCTTCCGCAGATTTACGATCTACCGGCATTGTAAATTCAATTTCGAAACCATCCGGCATCGCCTTCACCGTGTACATTTCGAATGGCATTTTACCATTCCAAACCAAACGTTGCAATCCCTGATTTGCATCACCAGCTGATCCCCAACCGCGGTTGGTTTCACCTACGTACATGCTTCCGTCTTTATCAAACGCCATACGTAGCACACCCGACTGGAAACCACTGCGGAAACCGATAGAAGCTCCCTGGTATTCGCCTTTAACTTTTTCAAGTACCACGCGCATGATATTACTCTGTCCCTGGTCACCTACGAAAATCTGACCTGTGAAAGGACCGAAATCGCCACCTGTATTGTCAGCAATTAATTCAGCCGTAGATACACCATGTACACCGTAAGGAAGCCAAACTGCAGGCAATCTTACCATGTCATATTTCTCTTTCAACTGATAAAGAAATTCAGGTTTTTCGTCTACAATATTTTCAGGTTTGATAGCACGGTCCTGAGCGTTACGCTTCTGACGGTTATCGCGTTCAGCGAAGAATTGTTTTTCAGTCAGTTTCACAGGTGAATTAGGTAGTCCGGCCCATTTAAGACCTGCAGGGTGACCCATAAAATCTCCTTTTTTCACCTGGAAAATACCACCGGTACCCATCCAGTCTCCCTGGTTGTCGGTATAGAACAACTCACCGTTGATCATACTGATACCGGCAGGAGAACGTACACCTGTTGCGTATGGCTCATATTTGCCATCATTTGTGATATGGAAAATCCATCCACGACCCGGAACACGGCTTTCACCTCTCCACCATTCCTCATCACCAAAAGCCACGTTTCCACTCACGAAAAAGCTTCCGTCCGGCGCCAGTTTTGGACCGAAAGAATATTCGTGATAGTGACCTGAAAGAGGCCAGGCATACACGGTTTCATATACATCAGCCTTACCATCTCCGTTTTTGTCAACCAGCTTGGTAAGTTCACCACGCTGTGCGCAGTACAGAGCACCTTCTTTGTAGGCAAGCCCCAAAATCTCATGAAGACCGGTTGCAAACTTTCTGAAGTGTGGTCGGCTACTGGTTGGATTTTCAACGATCCATACTTCTCCGCGACGTGTAGAGATTGCAAGTGAGCCGTTTGGCAAAGTAGTCAATCCACCTACTTCAAGGATAATCCCTTCCGGAATTGACGGCGTCACAATTTTATAAAAGTCTTCTTCTTTCGGTGACTCCTGTGCATGCACTATGCTCAGTGTGGAAAGGAGAAAGAATGCTATTTGAGCAATTTTTTTCATTTGATAGATGCTTATATATCTGTTAGCTTTCGGCTATCAGCTTTGATTAATTTTGATCAGAACAGGATAGAATACTTCACTTCTCCGCTGCTTACAGGAATCAATAGCTCCTGCTGGCCGTCAGCTGTTCTTATTTCGCTCTTCGCTTTTTTATCAGCAAGCTGTATGTAGTACGATCTTCCGTTTATAGCATAAAGTCCGTCAGAAATTTTCTCAATCGACTTTCCGTTAGCTATACGCGCTACCAGTCCGTTTGCAGGATTGCTTACTTTGATAATTCTTTCGAAATACTGGTTATTTACTACAGAAATATAGTCGGTAACCGGTGAGCCAAACGCGATATATTGGAACGTTGGAACGTCCATTTCGTCAAGTACATATCCTTTCGGACGGTATCCGCTACCTGTTGTATCTGTCACCCATTTAGATTGACCATTGATTTTGCCAATCGTCATGTCATTGCCTAACAGCGTTACACTTCCGCGGGGTCTGGATGATCCGTCTCCGCGATCGTGCCACATTGGTGTTGCGTCAAGAAAATCTCCACGCCAAACCTGCAAAACTGCTCCTTTGTCAAGATCATAAGTGTAGTGAAGGTTAGAAGGACTTCCAACGTTCACAGCATGTACCACAC
>DASYHR010000773.1:0-2754 GCA_035998385.1 Dyadobacter sp.
GTTGCCGGCCTTTCTGCAGGTGCTTCTGGCATAACTTTTACGCAGGTCGGATACCATTTTAAAGATAGTAATGCGAGATTTAAAAAAGAAAAACTTCACTTCGTTCCATATACTGATTGTGTGCCTGATTCTCATACTCACGCAGTCCCCCTCCTCGGCGCAGATTCCCTTGCTTTCCGGAGACACTACCAAAACGCAGCGGCCTGTATATCCGCCGGATTCTCTCGGCAGGCGCTCGCCACGTGGAGCCATTGATGGATTCATTAAGGCCAGTTATCAAAGCAATTATCAAAAAGCTGCTTTATATCTGTATCGAGGGCCAGGAGAGAGTAAACGCCAGGGTGTGCGGCAAGCGAAGGCCTTACAGGCTGTTATGGAAGTAAATGGCAGGATTTACCCTTATTCATGGATCAGCAATGATCCGGATGGTAAGACAGACGATAATCTGGGTCCTGACCTGGACCGGATAGGCGCAGTGACCATTGACAACGAATCCTTTGATTTAATTCTGCAGCGTTTTACGGCTAAGGACGGTAGTCCGATCTGGCTGTTTTCTGCCCAGACCCTCGACCGCATTCCGATGGACGTTGAGGATTTGGAATTCAGCAGTCTGATCAGCAGTGTATCACCTTTATTTCTGCAGACAAAAAAGTGGGGCGGGGTTCCCGCAGCGCACTGGATTGCTATGGTTTTGCTGCTTGTTGTATCCTACTTCATCGCCTTTGGAATCGCGAGACTTTTTATATTCCTTATTCCAAGGGTATATAAAAAGGCAGGCGAGCAGCCCTATTTCGGGGTTATGAGGGCATTTTCTATCCCTGCTCAACTTTATTTGGCCATCACCCTGTTTTCATATTTCGGAAGGGAAGTTGGTATTTCTCTGGTCGTTCGCCAGAGTTTTAGTAACCTCACACTTCTGGTAAATATTGTCGCGGTCATTTTGCTGATTTGGCAACTGATCGACGTAATTGGTATTCTGACAGAGAAGCGGATGACACGGAACAGGAATCAGTCTGCCGTATCAGCCATTCTATTTCTTCGCAGAGCATTGAAGATCGCCCTTATCGTTGTAGGTGTAATTGTCGTGCTCGATACGCTGGGCTTTGATGTTACAACAGGTATCGCTGCACTTGGGATCGGTGGTATTGCCCTGGCGTTGGGTACGCAAAAAACAGTTGAAAACTTTGTAGGTAGCGTCACAATTATTGCTGATCAGCCGGTACGCGTTGGAGACTTCTGTAAGATTGGTGAAATACTGGGAACGGTAGAAAGAATAGGGATGCGCGCTACCCAGGTGCGTACGCTTGACAGAACGATTGTGACAATACCGAACGGAGAGCTATCCTCACTTAAAATAGAAAATTACGCGTACCGGGAGCGATTTTGGTTTCATCCCGCGTTTTTTTTACGCCCTGAAACCAGCCCGGAGCAGATTCGTCAGGTCATTCAGGATTTGAAAAGAGTATTGCTAACCCATCCAAGAGTGAATCCGGATCCGGCCAGAGTGCGGTTTACAGAAGTCGGTTTCAATGGCGTCAAAATTGACATATTTGCCTATGTTGATACCGGAGATATGAACAGTTTTCTCGAAATACAGGAAGAGCTGTTGCTTAAGATGATGGATGCAGTAAAAGACTGCGGTACACGGTTTATGCTACCTTCCCAAACGCTTTATATGGGAAAAGACAATGGTATGCCTGTGAAGAGCGGGCCGGTTATCTCAAGCGACTCCGTTGAATAAGTCCTGATTCCCAGCTCTGATGTGAAGAGGTATTTGTATATTCGTTTCGAAATCAAAACTGAATGAAAGGTTTAATTCGAACACTTTTTACGATACTCCTGGGGCTGTTTCTGGGTGTTCTCATATTTCTTTTTGGATGTTTGTTGTTTTATCTGGCATCAACAACCCATGAGCATAATGTCGGGGTGGAAGATGGTAAAAAAGGGGCGATTACAGGAATAAAGCAGTTGAGCAGCGATGTAAAAGGCAGGTGGTTTGACAGGAAGCATCACGATGTCTTTGTGTATTACAATGGCCCTTGTGTATATTTTCAGTATTATTCAACTCCGGGTGCTTTGCACTTTGGGCAAGATAGAAGTAGCGGTCAGTACGGAAGTGTGTCAATGACCGAGCAGGAGCTCCACCATTTTGCAGATACGCTGTCAACCGATACCGAGCAGACCTTGACCATGCTGTTGAAGTTGGCAAGAACTAACCCGGCTCCTGAACATGAAATGTAGTGCGGATATATGAAAATTTTGATACCTGTGGCATGGATACCTATAGCATATGTTGTTAGGGCGAGCCGGATAGCATCATGACGTTTGTCTAAAAATGCAAGGATATCGCCTGGAAGCTTTCAGATTTGCAGTATGGTCTGACCAAAGAAGTAAGAGGGGTTTGTGGTTAGGATTTGATTAGATTGAAGAAGTTTAAAATAATATTTATCCACTAAATGCAGCAAGAAATAAAGATCATCAACACGAAAGATGCAGCTCCGGCGGCAGGTCATTATGTGCAGGCCACTGCGTTTCAAAATTTGGTATTTGTCTCAGGTCAATTGCCTGTTAGGCCAGACGGTACGCATACATTTTCTGAGCCATTTGAAATACAGGCCAGACAGGCTATTAGTAACTTGCTGGAGATTGTAAAAGAGGCAGGGAGCAACCCGTCGCAAATTCGTAAAGTCACCGTGTATATTGTCGGAGTGAAATACTGGCCGGAGTTCAACAGAATCTATGCAGAGATGTTGG
>DASYHR010000779.1:0-7075 GCA_035998385.1 Dyadobacter sp.
GCAGCGATGGCAGAGACGAGCGGTTTTAAAGCCAAAGCAATCGGATAATTCCACGGAGCGATGATCAGCGTACAGCCTTTGGGTTCGTATTGAATGTAAGCAGAAGTCCCGGTCATCGTCAACGGAGTCGACTGCCGTTCCGGCTTCATCCACCGATGCAGATGTTTGATGGTGTAACTGATCTCGCTGATCAACACCAGTAATTCACCTATGATCGTTTCGGCAACCGGCTTACCAAAATCCATTTTGGTAGCCTCGCAAGCCTCGTCCACATGGTCAAGCAAATATTGACGCAACTTCTTCAGTTTCCTTAGTCTGCTGACAGAATCCGTCGCAGCAACTATATGCCGGTTTACCCGTTGCTGATCGAAAATAGCAAGTAATTCCTGATCTGTCATCTGCAGACGATTGTTTAGCGAATAGTGGTTAAATGTCGTTCATGCTGTGTTCAAATATCAAAAGAAAACCGGTTCATTACGACTTCCAAAATTGATTTATTACTAAAAATGTTGTCATTTAGTAGTCCGTTTCACAACAAGACCGTTTTCATGAGTATTGTAAGCAGTAATATAAAGTACCTTCGCAAACTTAGTGGACTGACACAAGAGCAGTTTGCTAACAAAATTGATATCAAAAGGTCTTTGCTGGGTGCTTATGAAGAAGCCCGTGCCAATCCCAACCTTACCAATCTGGAGAACATGGCATCGGCTTTTGGAATCAGTGTAGACATCCTGATCAAAAGTGATCTGAAACAGTCTGCTGAAAAGTCCGAATTGTCGTTGCCTTTTACGAGATCTACTCAAATGACCATGTCTCATTCCGGTATGGTATCTGCTCCGAGGAAACCAATTGTGCCGGAGGTCAGCCAGCAGGAAATATCGGGCGCGCCGATGAAAAAGGGTGCGGTTATTGAAGAACCGAAACAATCTTCCCAACTTCATTCAGAGCCATTGTACAAACAGGAACCAAAAAGTACAGGTACGGGGTCAACTATTGAGCGAACACCAGATAATACTGCGCCTACGCCTCCAATTCCGGTTTTCAACAATAGCTTTTCTGAGAATCAGCAGCCGTTAGCCGTTGCCAAAATTTTTCCAACTATTCAGCTGGTATCTGCACAGCAGCAACAGGAATATATCAGGCATCACCAGAACCCTTCTTTTGTAGCTTCACTCCCCCCTTTCCAGCTACCTAATCTCCCATCTGATTACTATCGTGCGTTTGAAATTGGGAATGATTTTGTCTACCCCGGCGCTCTGCTGGTGGGCTCGTTCGTCCGCAACTGGTACGATATACGGCCAAATGTAAATTACCTGTTTATTTTGAAAAATACTGGTGTTGTCTATCGGAAAGCAATAAACGAAGTACAGGTAAGTGGTAGTTTCAGATTGATTTCTGACCTGCATGACATACCGGAATTACATGCACAACTACCGGAGATACTGGAAGTATGGGAAGTGAAAGCTTTCGTGAGTTTACAAATGCCTGCTGCAGTTCCTTCTCTGGAAAAAGTTGGACAACTGGTAGATCAACTGCAAAGCGAACTTCGGAGAAAATAAAAAAGAGAGCCCGATAACTGGCTCTCCTATACTAAAGTTTATGAAGCGAGCGATTTAAATATCGCTTCGATTTTCTGTAATTCTTTGCTTTTTGAAGTCGGTTCTACTACTGCGACGCCGAGCTGAAACCAGAGTCCGTCTCCGGCAGAAATATAGGTTCCCGCCTTTGTAGGTTTTGACTCCGTCGCATTGTCTTCAAGGAATTCAGCTTTGTAAACCGTATCCATCACTTTCTCCAACTGCGACCATTTCAATGGTTTTGCTGCTGCACCATTCTTTACCAGAGAAAACTCCTTGCTTGCGAACGAAGCAATCAAATCGATGGTCGTGTCGCCCGCGGCATCAATATTGAGGTAATTCAGTTCGAAAGGTTTTTCACGGCCCGCCTTCTCGAAAATGGCCTGCATCAATTCCTGTAAAAAGTAGTTCCAGCGATCTTTGTCAACAGGATAAACCGTTACGCGCTTACCATTTTCCTCCAGTTCAATTTCAATAAAATCTTCATATTCCTCTTCTTCCCGCTGACGGATAATTTTTGAGGATGAAAATATCGATTCAAATTCTTTGATCCACAATGCGGGTATATTGCCTTTCCACTTAAAATCATCGTTCATGGTAAAACCTTCATCGATGATCTCGTCTTCCGTCATATCTTCCCGATCTGTATAAGTTACCGAAAAATTCACCTCTGCTTCATCCCTGGAAATCAGGTCAAAATCCAGACTGTAAAAATTAGAAAATGGTGCAGGAACTACCGGTGCCGTCTGGTAGCGTAAAGTATATAATCCTGGTATCTGAAGGTTCTTATCCATTTGTACTGTTAAAAAACAGATTTGCTGTTTGTCTTCTATCTATTTTGTCGGTAGCAGTTTTTTGAAACCGATCTGCAAAGTAAACATGTTTTGGCGTTTCAAATACGGAAAGGTGGGTTCTTATTTGTGTCAATAGTTTTTCCGGTTCTATTTCTCCTGACTGCTTCTCTATAAAAAGCACGAGTTTCTGTCCCAATTTTTCGTCGGATTCATACCAGCTGAAAAAGTTTATGTCTTTTCCTGCTTGATATAAAACCTTGGCAACAGCCTCATCCACCTTATCCAGAATAATTTTGACGCCTCCGGAGTTAATCACATTATCCGCACGTCCCAGCCAACGGAACGTTCGATCTGATTCAAATTCAACAAGATCGTTGGTCTGAATGAGTTCACCGTTGGTCATCAATCCTGCCACATGTAAACAACCTCTTTCGTCCACACCTGCCTGTACGGAAGGTAATAAAGTGTATACATCTGCGTTTGCGTCCCCACCATTCAACCTGCGTAAGGCAACATGGGAAACGGTTTCAGTCATTCCATAACTCTGGTAAACCGGTTGATTTAACTGCCTGATTTGCCAAAGCAATGTCAAACTCACCGGCGCCCCACCCAATAATATTGTTCCGTAAGCACCCACCCGCTCACGAGTCAACTTATTTTCAAGACAAACTGATAACTGCATGGGAACCAGGGCTGTGAAGTCGAATTGCTGATCCAGGTTGAGAATGGGATTGGAAGTTGGCTCGATAATCGTCAATTCCCAGTTTAATTCCATACCTCTCACAAGCATCATTACCCCTGCCACATACGCCGTGTTCAGGCATACCAGGGCACGTGTGCCCTTTCCTAATTGCAAAGCTTTGCCGGTCATGGCAGCACTGCCTTCCATTTGGCGACGATGAATATGAACAAGTTTTGGCACGCCCGTAGAGCCAGAGGTTTGGAGGATGAAATCCTGCTCTCCGGCGACCCAGCGATGCATGAAATCATAGGCACTTGCCATATAGGCATGTGTTGGCTTTGGTTCAGTAAGTATTTTATCCCGATTCGTATGCCAGATCACATGGCCGCTTCCAGTCAAATCACTCATTGTCAATTTCAACTTTTTCAATCTACCCCAACAAATGTATACGTAGCATGACAATTCCTTTGAGAATTGACGTTAAACATACACGAAAGTTATCAATCCTTTTTGAAGGAGAGACAAACAATCTGTAATTTCGGGATTTAATACAGACTTTGTCGCTTCAGAGCCGGGGTCTGTTCTATCACAAATCTTTTATTGCTCCATATGTCTAATCCAATTCAATGGGAAACCATTAAGGAATACGAAGAGATTCTGTTTTCTCTTCACGAGGGAATTGCAAAAATAAGTATCAACCGTCCGCATGTGCATAACGCTTTCACTCCAAAAACGGTGACAGAAATGATTGATGCGATGCACATCTGCCGGGAAGATCCACGTATTGAGGTCATTATACTTACAGGTGAAGGTGGAAAAGCATTCTGCTCAGGTGGAGATCAATCTGTTCGCGGACATGGCGGGTACGTTGGCGATGACCACGTGCCACGTTTGAACGTGTTGGATTTGCAAAGAATGATTCGCTCGATTCCTAAAGCTGTCATTGCGATGGTAGCAGGTTGGGCAATTGGCGGAGGTCATGTTTTACATGTGATTTGCGACCTTTCTATCGCGGCTGAAAATGCTCGCTTCGGACAAACCGGCCCCAAAGTTGGTAGCTTCGACGGAGGATTTGGTGCTTCTTACCTTGCCAGAGTAGTTGGTCAGAAGAAAGCACGTGAAATCTGGTTCCTTTGCGATCAGTATGATGCTCAGGAAGCACTGCAGATGGGTCTTGTAAACAAGGTTGTACCGCAGGAAGAATTGGAAGCAACTACAGTAGCATGGTGCAAAAAGATCCAGGAAAAAAGTCCGTTATCCATTCGCATGCTCAAAAGTTCATTCAATGCAGAACTTGATGGACAAGCTGGTATCCAGGAACTTGCGGGTAACGCAACACTTCTGTATTATCTGAGTGAAGAAGCGAAAGAAGGTAAAAATGCCTTCGTTGAAAAGCGTCAGCCGGACTTCAGCAAATTCACTAAATTTCCTTGACGAAGAGTTTTAAGTTGGAAAATGAAGAATTAAAAATGAAGAGTGATTTGCAGAAGCAATCTACTGGGAGTTATCCGTCTGTTTTAATTCCATACTTTGAAACTTCACTGTAACATGCCTTCAGAATGAGTTATAGTGAAGACTAAGAAACAGGCAGTTTCGTGAGAGTAACTCGTCATTTTTAATTCTTAACTTTTAATTTAACTCTTCATTCATCATTATATATAATTTACATGAACTATTGGTTGATCAAATCTGAACCGGATACTTACTCCTGGGATGATTTTGTAAAGGAAGGCAAATCAATGTGGGATGGTGTGCGTAATCATACCGCCCGCCTCAATATGATTGCCATGAAAGAGGGAGATTTTGCTTTGTTTTATCATAGCAATGAAGGAAGAGAAATCGTAGGATTGGCCAAGGTTTCCAAGGAACATTATCCCGACCCTACTGCTGACGATCCGCGATGGGTAGTCGTGGAATTTGTTCCGGTTGAAAAATTCCCGAAACCGATCACATTGAAACAGATCAAATCTGATAAACGGTTTGAAGACATGGCGCTTGTGCGTTTGTCGCGTTTGTCGGTCGGCCCCGTTAAACCTGAGGAATTCGATTTTATCATGCAATTAGCACATGACTAACCAGAGTTTTCGCTCGCCATTTGGTGGGTTTTTACTTTTTATATTGATTCTTTTGACCTCAACTGTTTTTGCGCAGAGTGTCAAAAGAATTGAACTACCTCTTGCCGGAAACAATTCGGCTTACCAGGCTATGCCCTTGGGTGAAAAGGGCGTGTTGCTGATTTCAAAACCAGACAGAGGCACGTTTAATGTTCAAAAATTCGATAGCAACCTTGACAGGATATGGTCCATTGACGGACCCGTGGAAGACAATCTGGATTATGTGACGGCCTCCTACGACGGACAGTCGGTGTTCCTTTTGTTCAGTAAATACCGAAGCAATTTATATCAGATTGTAAAAGTTAATATAGGTCCGGGCTTTGTTGAAACTTTTACGATCAATACCCTCGATCGGTTTGAGATCACTGATTTTAAAACACTTGGTTACTCTGTTTTTATGGCTGGTATGGTGCGCAACGAACCCGTGCTGATACATACATTGCTTACAACGGGACAAACACGGGTATTACCTTCAGCAATTAAAGGATCCAATGCGATTCAAACTGTTGAAGTCGATACGGTCAACCATCTGGTCAACGTTTGTTTTGCGGTGAAAAAGGGTAGACAGACTAAAATCGTAGCCAAATCTTACGAGGAAACCGGTGAATTGTACACCCAGGTTTCAGTGGATCCTGAGGATGATTATTCATTGCTTAACGGAAGATTACAGGTACTGAACGACTCGGTACGTATGGTGATCGGGACTTATGGATACAGGAATATGCAGAGTTCGACGAATGCTGCTTCTCAGGGACTTTATATCAGCAAAATCGTGAACAATGAAATTGCGTTCACGCAGTACCACAGCTTTACTGATTTCAAAAACTTCTTTAAGTTTATGAATGAGCGCCAGCAGGAAAAAATGGAAAAACGCATTCGTAAAAAGAAAGAAAGTGGCGACGATGTAAAACTGAATTACAGATTGCTCGTGCATGATGTTGTCCCCAAAGGTGACAATTTTCTGCTTGTTGCCGAAGTGTTTTACCCGGAATATCGTTATCAAAATTCAAACATGATGGGTGGAATGGGCTATGGTAGCATGATGGGTTATCCATTCGGAATGGGCTTGTACAATCCATACTTGTGGAATCCGATGTATGGAGGCCGTGGTTACAACCAGCAGGTATTTGATGGATTTACCTATACCCACGCTATCCTGGCCGATGTGGACCAGAATGGGAAATTGCTCTGGGACAACAGCATCAATTTCGATAATGTTAAAAGCATGGAGCTTCGTGAAAAAATCAAAGTGCAGTCCGAAACCAACGGGACCATCCAATTGGTTTACAGCCACCAGGGTTCGATCAGAAGTAAGATTATCAAAGGCAGCCAGGTTGTAGATAATAACAAAGTGATCGCCAACGATACGAATGTGGAAGGTGATAAAGTGCGAAAAACCAGTACCGATGACATTGATTACTGGTTCGACAAATTTTATCTGGCATGGGGAGAGCAACGTATCGTCAACGCTGCCGGCGACCCGCAAACACGAGGGCGAAGAAATGTATTCTATCTCAGCAAAATCGCTTTTTAACAATTGCCTTAACTTGCGGAAAGAATAGCAGTCCCACATTAATAACTAACAATTGATCACTAACCATTAAAAAAGTGCTTCTACTATCGCCTGATCAGCATACCGATTACCAACTTATAGATTCCGGAGGTTTTGAAAAGCTTGAACGCTTTGGACAGTACATACTTTCACGTCCTGAGCCACAGGCTATCTGGGATAAATCCTTATCTGATCAGGAATGGGCGAACCGTGCCCATGCGACGTTCAAGCGTGATAAAAATTCTCAGGAAAAAGGACAATGGATTTCGAAGGAAGGTATGCCCGACAAGTGGACTTTTCAATACCGTGCGGGTGCACTGCATTTGAGAGCAAAACTGGCGTTGTCCTCTTTTAAA
>DASYHR010000781.1:0-4163 GCA_035998385.1 Dyadobacter sp.
CGAGCCATAGCCCTACCGAAACTGCCGGATTGAGGTGAGCTCCCGAAATGTGTCCGAGCGAGTACGCAATGGTGACCACGGTTAGCCCGAAAGCCAAAGAAACCCCTAACAAACCAATACCTACTTCCGGAAATGCGGCTGAAAGTGCGGCGCTTCCACAGCCGCCAAGAACAAGCCAAAATGTTCCTATAAATTCTGCTAAATACTTTTTCATAAAATCCTATAGTGTTTGTGATTATTTGTGAGCCTAGACGGGCAGACTCATGATGTAGTCACAAATTTTCTACAAGAAATTAATGCAGGAAGCGATAGGAGATTGAATCAGAGGAGAATCAGGCCTCGTAAAACTCAATAGGAAGTTGATCCGGATCTGCGAAGAACGTAAATTTCCTTCCTGTAAATTCATCGATACGGATGGGCTCTGTAATCACGCCTTTGGCATTAACATACTCAATGGCCAGTTCTATATTATCGACAGCAAAGGCGATATGCCTGAGTCCGCAGGCCTCAGGGCGAGAGGGGCGGGCAGGAGGATCGGGGAAAGAAAACAGCTCAATACAATAGTGCCCTTGAAGGGAAAGATCAAGTTTGTAAGAATTTCTTTGTTCGCGGAAAACTTCCCGATCTATCTCAAAGCCAAGAATTTCGGTATAAAAGCGTTTCGATTTTTCGTAATCGGAACAGATAATGGCTATGTGGTGAACTGCTTTTAAAAACTGCATACTTGTAATTTGGATTATCAGAAGTCCAAATATATGCCTTCCGGTAATCAGATTTTTATAAAAATTTTCTTCCTGTACATACTTCGTAAAATCCAGAACTCAATGAGCAGGACGAGGGTGCCAGTGACAAGGTATTGGTAGTTGGCTCCAAAAATCTTGTTATAGTCGGGGCCGAGATGTATCTCAAGCGAGTGAGAAAAGAAGCCCGAGACAGTATCCGCAATAATGTAGGCCGCAATGGAATTACTTCCGATCACGATGAAAGGCTGAAACCACGATGTGCGTTGTTTGATATCGGCCATGTAATGAAATCCGGCGAGCAGTAAAAAGCACCACCCGGCACTGAACAGTGTCCAGGCAGGAGTCCAGATACGCTTAACGATCGGATTGATCCCTGTCAGATCCAATAGAATACCAGCAGCAAACAGCAATGCTGATGTAACGATCAGTTTTTTTAATAGTGGATAACCTGCATTGAGTTCTTTGATCCACTGACCGGCGATAAGTCCGAAAATCATAGTCCCTAACGTGGGAATAAAGCTGAGTGTGCTGTAACCGCCACCATTGAAAATGAAGGGGGATTCACGGGGGAAAAGGTTCATAAACCATTGGTCAAATGCCCAGGCTGCATTCGTATTCTTATTCCAATGTGCTGCAAATCCATTTAAGTGATGTTCCCAATCGGCCGTAAATCCCGTTTCGCTCCAGTTAAAGTCTGGCCCCGGCAGTGGATAAAGCGCGAAAAAAAGCCAATATCCGAATAGAATAGCCGCTAGTGATACTACGCGGATACGAGTATTTGCAAATCCCAGAGCAAACAAAAAAGGGTAACCAAGGCCAATCTGCGTGAGGGTATCTTCAAAGGTGAAATTGGTTTGCTCCTTGTGCATAGAGCGCAGAAAAATTCCCAAAAGAATGAGAATCAGCGAACGTCTCAGCGTATGCATCCACATTACGCTGCGGCTTTGCAATTGGGAGGATCTGCTTGATATCGAAAAGGGTAGGGCAACGCCAACTAAAAATGAAAACGATGGCTGGATCAGATCGTGAAGAGAGCAGCCAACCCATGGCACATGGCTTTGATGAAAATCTAGCAATCCCCAGAAAGTATTTTCGGGAATAGCCTCTGATAGCTTACTCAGTCTCAGCACTTCGGCCATCATCAGAAACATTACAAAGCCACGATAAGCGTCCACAGAGGTGATTCTCCGGGTTATCACAGAATTTTTCACTCACTACTATTTAAGTATAGGTATATGCGTAAAAGCAATACAGTTATTTTGATACAAAAGGCTACAGATACAAAGAAAAAACCCCACCAGTTTTACCTGATGAGGTTTTGAAATTTTAAATTGAATCCGCTTAATATGCAGGCGAACTACACGTTCATTTTTTTCAACTCCTTCACAGCATGATCCGCAGCACGTGCAGTCATAGCCATATAAGTAAGTGAAGGGTTCACACATGAAGCAGAGGTCATAAATGCTCCATCAGTCACATATACGTTTGTAGCTCCCCAAACCTGATTGTGTTTGTTAAGCACAGAAGTTTTAGGATCGTTACCCATACGCGCAGTTCCCATTTCGTGGATACCGATACCAGGATGTTTCGATTCGTCATTGTATGGAGTCACATTGGTAAGACCCGCCGCTTCAAGCATTTCAGCAGCATCGTTCATCATGTCCACACGCATTTTTTTCTCATTATCACCATAAGCTGCATCGAATACAACTACCGGTAATCCCCACTTGTCCTTTTCGGTAGGGTGTAATGTGAAGCGGTTCTTTTCATCCGGAAGCATTTCTCCAAATCCTCCCAAATTCATGTTCCATGCACCTGGTTCCGTCAGTTGCTTTTTGAAGTCAGCTCCGAATCCATCCATGCCGGCACCACGTCCCCAGCTGTCGCGGCTTGCACCTCCCTGGTATCCGAACCCACGAACGTAATCACGTTTGTCGGTACCCCAGTTACGGTAGCGAGGTACATAAATACCATTCGCACGACGTCCGAAGTAGTATTTGTCTTCGTAGCCCGGCATTGTACCACGCGCACCCACAGCAAGGTGGTGATCCATGATGTTACGGCCAAGCTGATCACTTTCGTTACCAAGCCCGTTTGCAAAACGTTTCGATTTTGAGTTCATCAGAATCGATGCGGAGGCAATAGCAGAAGCGTTCAGGAATATGATTTTTGCATAATATTCTCTTGACTCCATGGTGTTCTGGTCGATGATACGAACACCAGTTACCTTTTCAGCTTTTTCGTCATAAATCACCTCTGATACGATTGCATCGTTAATCAAAGTAAGATTTCCTGTTTTGCGGGCTGCAGGCAAAGTTGCAGATTGTGTACTGAAATAAGCACCATAAGGGCATCCTCTCATACACATGTTACGGAACTGACAGGCAGCTCTTCCCAATTCTGTATGGAATCCTTGCGGTTGTGTAAGGTGAGCCGCACGACCCATAATCACATGGCGTCCTGCGAATTTTTTCTCGATCTCACCCTTTACAGCCGTTTCAACGCAATTCATCTGCATGGGTGGAAGAAAATTGCCGTCAGGCAATACATCCAGACCGTCTTTTGCGCCACTGATACCAGCAAACTTTTCAACGTAATCGTACCATGGAGCTATTTCGTTGTAACGAACAGGCCAGTCTATAGAAATTCCGTCTTTTGCATTTGCTTCAAAATCAGCCGCATTCAGTCGGTAGCTCTGACGTCCCCATAGCAGAGAACGTCCTCCTGTATGGTATGCACGAATCCAGTCGAACCCGCGGGTTTCCTTGTATGGATTTTCTTTGTCATTTTCGAACAGGTATCTGTGCTCTTCGTTAGCAGTATATCCTGTTCTCATTCCTGCCCAGTATTCTTCTTTCGCAACCGTGGTCACACGACCTCTGTGTTCAAGCTCCCAGGGTGCAAGTGTAGCAGTTTTGTAATCTTCGATATGTTTGATATCACGCCCTCTTTCCAGCATTAAAACTTTGAGACCTTTCTCAGTAAGCTCTTTTGCTGCCCAGCCTCCGCTTATGCCGGAGCCAACCACGATCGCATCGTAAGTGGCTTGTTTTGTTGCCTTTATATTTAAATTCATGATGAACGATTTCAGATTTTTTTGAATTGATTATTTCGCGGAATACCATGCTTTACCATGCCATTTACTCAAGTATTCCATCAATCTATAGTATTACATGGCCCAGTTTTTCTGACCTGGTTTCAAATCTATGCAACCATCGTAACGACCTGGTACAGCCACATATTCCAATGCCTGCGTAGCTCCAGGCTCAGAAGTGAAATAACCTAATAAAGTAAGTTCTTTCATTAAACGGAAGAAAGGAACACCTCCGTCGGTATACTCTTTACCAGCTTCTGTGTATTTCTTTTTCTCCTCGCCGGCTTTTGCCGTTTCTTCTTTGGCAGCGGCCTCCATTTCCGTAA
>DASYHR010000807.1:0-1748 GCA_035998385.1 Dyadobacter sp.
ATCAGTAATCTTGTCAGATTACGTGAAGATTTGAAGAAGCGTTATCAACAAGCGCTTCTACCTGATCATAGCGATATAGATGCTAATGGCATCACCGCTAAAAGCATTGCCGATGATGTGAACGCTGCTTTTGTAAACAAACTGAAGGGTATTGTCATTGATAACATGTCGAATGCTGAATTCGGGGTAAACGATATGGCACTTCATATGGGCATGAGCGTGTCGGTCCTCTACAAAAAAATGAGATCACTGACGGGGACGACTGTCAATGATTTCGTCAAAACATACAGGCTGCACGAAGCAAAAAAACTCCTGGAATCGGGGGTGTATCAGGTGAATGAGGTATCGACAATTGTAGGTTTCGACGACAGCAAATATTTCAGCAAGGAGTTTAGAAAGGCATTCGGAAAAACGCCTATGGAGATCAAGAAAAATGGGTTTCAACAGCTTGGGTAAGGGCTGATTGGTGTAGTGTATTCCGGTGCGCTGCACCTTCCATAGCACAGTATACCCCGCACCGCCATAATCCGAAATGCAAATCTTTCAATTTACAACAAAAAAAGGCATGAGGTAAAACCCCATACCTTTCCGTTTATCAGAATAAATGATAGCCAGGTAACTATACAGCTATTCCTTTACACTTATCTACTCTACTTGAAATCAAGAACAACGACAACAAATTAAAAGAATATGTTCGATTTACCGATGGCAGCAATAAAGGTTGCAGATTGATCTTCTACGAAATTTCCGGTACAGAGCACTAATCTGTAACCACAATTCGATCGGAAGAATTTGAGCCATCGGCATAACTCAAAGCAAGAATGTAAATTCCTTTTGCAACCAGTCCTCTTACACGTATTCCATCAACAGGTATCTTTTCTGAAGTGTAAACCACCTTTCCATTCATATCTACCAGGTCAACTTTACTTATGGAAGACTGGCGCGCGCGGTTCAGTTTGATTAGGTCTGTGGTAGGGTTGGGATAAACATATATTGACTCCCCTCCTTTCCGGTTAACACTAACGATTCTACTGTAAGCAAATGTCTGGTCAATGTCAACCATTTTAAGCCGGTAATAATTTACGCCCTGCAAAGGTGTAGCATCAGTAAATTTGTACAAGCGCACTTTCTCGCTTTCGCCTGCACCCGCAACATGATCCAGATGTTTCCAATCACGTCCATTCGTACTGCGCTGAACCTCAAAATGATCACTATTTATTTCACTGGATGTGGACCATGTCAGCATAACTTCTCGTTCTGACTCATTTGCATCAAAACTTATCAGTTCTACGGGAAGTGTTGCACAGGAAGCGTTATAAATCGCTCCACCAAGATTGTTCCATCCTTTGGTATTTACGAGGTAATCCAACGCAGTCTGCCCGGCCGGACCATACTCATTGCCATTGGTTGTTCCCAGAAATAGTCCGTTAGGAGTATTTGCCTTTGATGCCCAGCTCACCAATGTATTGGAAAAATTGACACAATCCATACTTGCATTGCTAAAAATATAGCCAAAAGAATTCCCATCTGTGGGATCAATCCCTCCCAATTCCCAGCTACTCAAATCCTGATTAAAAGCGTGGCGCCCTGAACCTGCTCTGAACATCCCTCCCATCTGATACACCATGGAAGTATTCCATTCATTGAGTGGCTGGTTGAAGGATATAGCATTGAAAAACAAGCCACTTAGAGCAACCGGCTCTGTCGAACTAAATCTCCAGTTGTTTAATGGCTGGTTAAAAGTTGTG
>DASYHR010000871.1:0-3313 GCA_035998385.1 Dyadobacter sp.
TGGCGTCAGCGCACCGAGGCCTGTTACTACTACTCTTTTCATATGGATGGCTTTCAGCACCTGGCTACAAGCTGTTTAGATTAGTTAAATTCTTTTTTCGCGCAAAAATATTCATTCCTTGCACTATTCCATGTACAAACGATTCTTTTAATTAAAAGTACTGAATTAACAAACTGATAATCAAGACAATATTGAATTATCAGTAATACAAGAATTACTCCTGCCTGGTATTTTCCGTTGTTCTTGATTGGTTTTACATACTGTCGGCTAACCGATATTCAATAATAAACATGTACTTACACCATGGGCATATACGGTTCCGCTTCCGTCCACAAGCTGCGCTTCTACCAGGGCAGTCCGGCTTCCCGAATGAATTGCTTTTCCGACTGCCTGCAGCTCTCCAGATCTGGTGGTGACTGCTTTCAGGAAATTCACTTTTAATTCCAGTGTTGTGTAACCTGTACCTGCAGGCAACATCGAATGAAGCGTACATCCCATAGCTGTATCAAGAATGGCAGAAATGACGCCTCCGTGTACCGTTCCAATTGCATTGTAATGAAACTCTTGTGGCACAAATGAGAAGACCGCCTTCCCTATTTCAACTTCTTTGGCATGAAAATCGAGTGCTGTCAAAAGCGGCGGCAGAGGTAATTCGCCTTTCTCTATTTTCCCGAAATATTCTAATCCGGATAAATGCACCGCCTGAGACGCTCCTTTCATAGGATCTTCCCAGGTAATATTTCTTTGTCTTGATTGTTCACTCATAATTAATACCAATTGGTATATTTTTAGTTAAAATTTTTATCTACAGGTTGTTAATCAACTGATTAACCGATTTCATGATGGCTCTCCGGTAATTCAGTTTACCCATGAGCTTTGTGATCATCACCGCTCCTTCTATCGTAGCAATAATGGTCAATGCTACTTGCTCAGTATCTGTATCACCTGCAAACTCATTATTCGCAATTCCCTTGTTGATCAACCTGGCCAACATTTCCTTCCAATGTAAAATCGCATCAGCAGCCTTTTTTTTTAGCTCAGGATGTGTGTCGTCCGCCTCTATCGCGGTATTCAATACGGGACATCCACCGTCGGGAAATGGAAATTCGTAGAAGTTCTCATAGACCTTGGTATACACCAGCAGTTTTTCTCTGCAAGTGGTAGCAGTCGCCATTTCCTGCCTGATCAAAGCGTCAACTTTTTTCAGATTAAAGTCGAAAGCAGCCAATGCCACATCATCTTTATTTACAAAGTTTCCATAAATGCTACCTTTTGTCAGACCGGTAGCACCCATTATATCATTGAGTGATGTACCCGAGTACCCTTTTTTGTTAAAAATAGGAGCGGTTTTCTCAACAATAAATTGTCTGGTTCTCTCTGCTTTACTCATGACTCTTTCTAATTCCAATACAAATATATACCGATCGGTATATATTTACAAACAGTAATGTTAAACTCACAAATGCGATTGTTTCTTATTCTTCTGCCATTAGCAAAATTTGTGTTAAAACTTCACTGGAAAATCTAAAATTAGTATGCTGAACTTTTTCCAGTACCGGCGCTAAGAAGGGTATGACGACATTTTGTTTTGCTTTTAATAAAACCCCAAGTGTACCAGTAATCTTCAAATCAAACTTTCTTGCCAGTTTTCGCCCTTTATTATCATCGATAATTAATAATGAAGAGGGAGTTTCCAAAGACAGGGTTATAGTACTTGCCTCTCCGGGATCCACGTCAAGGGAATTCTGAAGTACTCTATTTTCTGCCGACTTTATGATAACCCAGGAAGGTAACTCATCACCAAACTCACTCGCAATAATATCTGTAGTGATAACAGTACCAAACAATTTTTGAAGCAATTCTAATTCTCCAATTTTGTTTAAAAGAATAAAACAACTTGTATCAGCAATTACGATCTCATAATCCTTCAGCATCGCTCAGAATTTCTGATACCGGATAATTTAATACAGAGACACCGTAGTCTTGCAAAATTTCTGAGAACGCAATTTTCGAAAGACCTGCCATATCCGCTGCCTGACCAAGTGACAATTTACCTGATTCATAAAGCTTAGATGCAATAAAGCGAACAGTATCGTTTTGATATTCAGCAAGGCTATCTGGAACTTGAAGTGTTATCGTCGTCATAGAGTAAATATACAAAACATATCATTAAAAGGAAGGTCGGCTTCTCATTAAGCAACCCTCCTTCTAATCAAACTTTACTTCGCAGCCACTCTCCAAATCGTATTACCAGAATCGTCATTCACCAATAGTGAACCATCTTTCATTACAGTAATACCTACAGGTCGTCCGTATACCTTCTTTTCACTTTCCACAAAACCGGTTAAAAAATCTTCCATTTTACCGCTTGGTTTACCATTTTTGAACGGCACAAAAGTTACCTTGTATCCCGACAATGTCGATTTGTTCCAGGAACCATGCTGCCCTATGAAAGCTCCGTTACGGTATTTTGCAGGAAATTGATCCTGATTGTAAAATGCAAGTCCGAGAGAGGCCGTATGCGAGCCAACAGGTACATCGGGTACAATCGCCTTAGCAACCAGATCAGCTCCTTCTCCTTTCATACGAGGATCTTTATTCTGACCAAAATAGGAATAAGGCCAGCCATAAAACCCACCCTCTTTTACGCTGGTGATATAATCCGGAACCAACTCGTCGCCCAGCTCATCCCGCTCGTTCACTGCAGTCCAAAGCATATTAGTTCCGGGAGCCCAGTCCATGCCCACAGGATTACGTAGTCCGCTTGCATATATCCGCTCTCCTGATCCGTCCGGATTAATTTCCAATATATTAGCCCGTCTTTTTTCCGTATCCATACCATGTTCTGCCACATTACTTGCAGAGCCTACAGATACATATATTTTAGATCCGTCCGCATTGGCAAGCAAATTTCTTGTCCAGTGGTTATTGTAACCTCCAGCCGGCAGTTCAAGGATTTTCTCTCCTTTACCTGTCATTTTGGTCTCTCCGGCTTTGTATGGATATCTGTAAAGGCCGTCGGTATTCGCTACATAAAAGTAATTTTTGAGTGCCAGCATGCCCAACGGTTGCTTCAGTTTATCGAGGTATATCTCCCTGAATTCGGCAATACCATCCTTGTTGACATCTCTGAGCAGTGTGATCCTGTCAGCACTCTTTTTCGTAGCTGACTCGGCTACAAAAATGTCGCCATTCGGTGCGATATAGGTCCATCGGGGATTTTTAAGTTTGTCTGCAAATTTAGAAACTTTGAACCCTTCGGGAGCAACAGGCATTTTACCATCCGGCCATCCCGCTTCATCCGGCCTGTTGG
>DASYHR010000872.1:0-2376 GCA_035998385.1 Dyadobacter sp.
TCGAATTACATCTATTGTAAATGTGCGACGTGTTGGAACAGGGCTTTTCATTTTATCATTCTTCGAAAATGAAGTGACAAAATTAGCTAATTAGGCTAGATTATATCAGTTAGTACTCGGATACTTTATTTTAAACTGCGCTGATCAATTCTTGTGATCACAAATACCTTCCTGAACTGTAATATGTCAACTTGTAAATTTAAGTCTGAGTTACCACCGGCATGGAAACAAAATTTGTCAGATTTTAAATCTCCGACATACTGAATGTTATCAGTATGAACTTCCTGCCTTACGCTATTGTGTTTTGAACTTTTCAGAAAATCGGGCTAATAAACTGCCTGTGGAAACGAGACAGGAGTGTCAAAACGAGCACGCATCCGATACCGGATTCCGAGCTGCCAATAGAAGTAAAATACAATTCGCAGTCACCTACTCAGTTTCTGGAAACCGCCTGCATTTGAATTTCTGCTCATTTGCAGACCGTCATACTGTTCCACCAAGCTCATTTAAGAACCGGACAAACTCCTCCATTTTTTTTGCTTTCGATTCAGGCAGAATCTGCTGTGCAGTAGCTTCTGCTGTTGAGATTGCTTCGTTTAACATACGCTTTCCGGCCGGTGACAATTTAACGTAGCTGACCCTCGCGTCGCGTGCATTAACTTCCTTCTTCACCAATCCGAGTTTCTCTAATGGGGATAAGATTCTCGTCACGCCTGACGCGGTCAATCCGATTTTTTCTGCCAAATCTGTGCGCCGCAGCTTTTCGTCCGGCTCATTTGCAATGTGATAAAGAATTAGGAAATCATTCATACTGATTCCGTGGCTATGCAGCTTTGTATCAAAGCGTTTGGAAGAAACAGACTGTACCACGTTGAGGTTTAGAAAGAACTTTAAAGATGATGATAAGTTTGACATATACTTGATATTTAATTGATATATACTTGACTTATCAAATATATATCAATTAAAATAGATATTCAAATATCTGATATTAAATTATTTACGAAAATTCAGTTGAGGTGTTTATTCATTACTATTCAGATTTGATCTAGCAACACCAGGTTCCAGATATAGCGGCGAGAATTGGCTGTACGAAGAGAGTTTCGATGCCGAATGCGGCTACAGGAAAGAAAATTACTTTTGCAGAATGTCAGGCACAAGGAATGTGTTGCCATGTATCTGAACAGCAGGCTCAGCGGACTTTTATTCGGAGTAAGCGCGAAGCAATTCGCGGTAGCGATTGAGTATGCCGGATTTGGAAATGAAGCCTACATAGGTGCCGTCTGCTTTTACTACAGGCAGATTCCACGCACCAGCTTCGTCAAATTTGCGGATTGCCGATGCCACATCGTCAAACTCATAAATGAGCGCTTTAGGCTCCTTTGTAAGGCCACCTACAGTCAGTGTATCCCACGTATCCTTATCAAAAAGATAAGGGCGTAAATCGTCAATCGTGATGATTCCTGATAACCGGCGGTTATCGTCAGTGACGGCGATGATGTTTCGTTTGCCCGATTTCAACAAACTCAGCAAATCCGTAAAAGTACAATTTTCGGAAAGCACCTGCACGTCCTGATCGATCAGGTCCAGCGTGTGCAACATGGACAGTAAATTCCTGTCGTGCTCACGGGTGAAGATCTTCCCCTCATCTGCTAATTTCTGAAGGTCGGGAGAGTTGGGAGAAAACCATTTTGCAATCAGAAATGACATTACGCTGACAAGCATAAGCGGAATAAAAAGATCGTATCCTGAGCTTGATTCTGCGATCAGAAAAATAGCTGTTAGCGGTGCATATAAAACGCCGCTCATCACACCTGCCATACCTACCAAAACAAGGTTTGCTACAGGGACATGATCAAAACCTATTTGCTGACAGAACAGCGCAAAAACGAAACCAAGTGTACCACCTGAAAATAAAGAAGGAGCAAAATTACCACCATTACCTCCACTGTAAATTGTAATGGAACTTGCGAATGCTTTGAGCAAACAAATGACAGCAAGAAATACCAGAACAACCCACTCGCGATAGCCAATAAAACGAAAGAAGCTATTCTCCATAACCTCCCTTACATTCCCGTTGGTCAACGACTTTATAGTCTCATATCCTTCGCCAAATAGAGGAGGATAAAGCACGCACAATACAGATAAAACTGCTCCGCCCAGCAGCGCTTTTTGCAGCCTGTGCCATTTCAATTCTTTAAAAAACTCTTCAACATACTTTGTAATTAGTACAAAATAGCGGGCGTAAAGTCCACATAAAACGGCAAGAAAAAAGTAGAATCCCAGGTTGCGGTAGTCGAATGGGGAACGGCTTGTGAATTGAAACAAAACAGTTTCCTGAAGTAATATTTTAGATACCAGACTACCGCAAACGGC
>DASYHR010000890.1:0-4551 GCA_035998385.1 Dyadobacter sp.
TTGTGGCAGCTTCATTCAGCTCCTCTTTTCTGTTTGTCAATTCATACAATTTCATGTCCACGGTAGAAAGGTCTACCAACAGCGGCACGTTATCACCTTGCAGTTCCACGCCACGGCTCAGCATTCTTTTAGCATCTACCCAGTTCTGACGCTGGTACGAAACTACCCCCAGTCCCCAGTATGTTTCCACACTTTTATCGTTCAGCAAATTTGCAAGATTGAAACGATAACATGCTGTGTCAAGTGAACCTTCCTGCAAATATTCCCATGCGCGTGCAGCGAAAAAAGTACTTGCTTCGGTACGGCTTGAAAAGGATTTGTCACATTCACTTAAAAACTGGATTTCTTCGCCAATCTGTTCAGATGTTTTACTGAGTTCTCCGAAAAGAGGCAAAACGCGTCTTTCTTTTAATTCCAAAGGCTTTTTTGCAGCAACATTGGTATCAGAAGAAGGACCCGCACTGGCCAGGTGAGTTTGTTGGGCCGAACTTAATGCAGGTAATAAAAGGGCAAGCCAAAAAACAAAAGAATCTTTCATAAAGCTTAAATAGAGAAACAGGTTTTCTATTGTCCAAGTTAAACGGAATTATTCGAAATGTATTGTATTATTTTCTTTTGGATCGTCCGCTCACATTATTACGCGTTCCCGGGTTGCGGTTGCGTGTTTTTTGATCTTTGGCCGGCTTTTTCATCGCGGGGCGGTATACCTTTTTCTTCTCGTGGAATGCCCCGAGGAAAGTCGGGTCTTCCTTTCTTTTCTGATTATCAATTTCACGAAGCATATCCTGGCGTTCCGGTGCAGGAGTTGGAGCCATGTCGATGTCAATCGGTAATTCTTCCCTCGGAATTTCCATACGGATCATCTTTTCAATTTTCCTGATATGGTACTCATCGGCCATAGTGGCAAAAGTGATCGCGTGCCCAACATTGTTGGCGCGGCCCGTACGCCCGATACGGTGTACGTAATCTTCATAGATCAGGGGTACGTCAAAATTGATCACGTGACTCACGTCTGTAATGTCGATACCGCGGGCGACCACATCTGTCGCCACCATCACCCTCACAGAACCTTCACGAAATGCTTCCATAGAATTGATTCGCGTGTTTTGTCCCTTATTGGCATGAATCACACGAATTTCATCCTCCGTAACCACTCTGCCGTTCAAATTTTGATATACCAGCGTAGCTACTTCCCGGCTGCGGGTGAAGATCAATATCCGGGCAAAGGTTTCGGCGTCTTCCAGAAAATGGTTGAGCAAATTGATTTTGGTCCGGAAGTTGGGTACTTCGTATAAACTCTGCGAAACCATCTCCGCTGTAGTCGACTGAGGAGTCACCTCAATACGTGTCGGGAATTCTAGAAACTCGTAGGACAGATTTTCCACCTTTTCGGAGAAGGTGGCGGAGAAGAGCATATTTTGTCTCTTTCTTGGAATGATTTCCAATACACGACGGATCTGAGGCATAAAACCCATGTCCATCATTTTATCTGCCTCGTCCAGAATCATCACATTCAGATACTTTACCACAATTTCTTCTTTGAGATAAAGATCCATAAACCGCCCGGGTGTGGCCACAATAATATCAACCCCGTTTCTGAGGGTTTCTATCTGTGATTTCGGTCCTACGCCGCCGTACAAAACGACAGTTCGGATGTCAGTACATTTACTCAGTTGTGTGATGGCCTCTGAGATTTGCATGGCAAGCTCACGTGTTGGTGCGAATATCAACGCCCGCGGATCCTTACCCTGCGCGTATTTAATGCGCATCAAAAGCGGCAATGCGTATGCCGCAGTTTTACCAGTACCTGTTTGGGCGATTCCTAAAATATCCTGTCCGGATAGTGCAAGCGGGATAGCCTGTTCCTGAATGGGTGTAGGCTGAGTATATCCCGCTTCTTCAATAGCATTGAGTAATTGACGGTTAAGTTTAAACTGCTCAAAATTGTTTTCCGTAGTCTGCATTCTGCAAAGTTACGAAAACTATATCAGCTAAGCCGAATTACGGTTGAACTGACTCCTCAACCATAGCCGGGCTGCCTACAAAAATTGGGGAGCGCTGATGGCCTGATGTAGGCACAATATCCAGAATGGCACCAAAACCGTCGCTCGCTTTACCTCCCGATTTCTCAGCAATAAATGCAAGCGGATAGCATTCGTATAGTAATCTCAGCTTGCCCTTAGGATCTTTTTTAGTGGAAGGGTACAGGTAAATTCCTCCTTTCAAAAGGTTGCGGTGAAAGTCGCCAACCAGAGAGCCGATATAACGGGCGCTGTATCCTCGCTTTTTGCAGTTGTCCAGATATTTCTGAACGGATGGAAGATAGCTGTAATAGTTTCCTTCATTTATAGAAAATATGCTGCCGGTATTGGGCGAAGAGATGTTTTTGTGCGACAATATGAATTCACCGAGCGACTGATCCAGTGTAAATCCGTTCACGCCATCCCCGGTAGAAAATACCAGCATCGTTGACGAACCATAAAGTATATACCCCGCAGCAATCTGCTTACGCCCGCCTTGCAGAAAATCATCCATGGTTGCGGCTGAACCGGTCGGCGTTACTCTTCTGTAAATAGAAAAAATTGTCCCGATGGAAACATTGACATCAATATTGGAAGAGCCGTCGAGCGGATCCATTGCTACTACATATTTCCCATTCTCATTTCCCGTGTGAATGATGTCTTCTTCCTCTTCCGAAAGAATAGCACATACTTCTCCGCCATTTTTCAATGCCCGTATAAAGCGAATGTTGGCAACAATGTCCAGTTTTTGTTGGTTTTCGCCCTGCACATTTTCAGTTCCGTTTCCTCCTGCAATGTCAACGAGTCCGGCGCGGTTGATTTCACGGTTGATAATTTTACCGGCAATCGCGATGTCACGAAGTAGTTGTGAAAGCTCTCCCGTTGCATAGGGAAAAGCACTCTGACTGGCCATGATGAAACGGTCGAGTGTTACACCAACCGGTAATGCGAGTTCTTGTGCAGTTTTTGAGGTCATAGTGAAAAATGATCATGGATGTAGTATGATTTAGGAAATTTACTACGGGCAGGATCACATTTCAAAACAGCTTTACCTATTAATTTTTTTTAAAAATGAATGTTAATTTACCTCAATCAATTAGTGGTATAATCCTAAGGGAGAGATAGTTGAAATATCGTCACTTTGTACTTTTTCTATTTAGTAACAGGTGGTTACAGGTCTATGGTGCGCAGGTATTTGAGGCAGGCACGAATCTCGGCATAAGAAAAATCATCTCCCAAAACGTTCTTGGCTTCGCCCAGGGTTGCCTGTCTGTTGGCAGTGAGATAAGCCGTAATGGTCGTGACTTTTTCGGAAGGATACAGTGCAAAAATATCGAGTTCTTCGGTTTCAATAAAATGGATCAGATGGGTTTCAATGGTGGAAAGTGTGAGGTTTCGTTCCGCTGCGATTTCTTCCATTGTTCTTCCGTCCAGAAATGCCTGCAGACTTATACGTTTTGTGTCCGGCTTTTCTTTTCTTACTGCTACGGCAACTTCGGATTCTATCGTTTCAGGAATGTCAATTTCATTGTCGTCGCAGTAAATCTTCACAATGTCGAGTACGATCTGGCCATATTGCATCACTTTGGTTTTACCAATTCCCTTTATTCTCGCCAGTTGCTGAGCACTGGTCGGTAGTACCTCCGAAATTTCCAGTAAAGTTTTCATAGGCATTACCATGTAATCCTGCACGTTGTGTTCAGCCGCCATATCTTTTCGCCACGTCTTCAAACGCGAATAAAGGACCGGATGTGTAACGTTCTGAGATACGGCAGGTGTTTTGGCCAAGTCCCCTGCATCTTTTTTCTCTTTAAAGTCTATATCTGCATTGGCTTTGGCACGCAGGTAGGCATTTGTACTGAAACCTTCCAGAGAAGCGCTGATACATGCATTTTTAATTAATACCGTTTTCAGCAGCGTTTCCAGAGCTTGTTGTGCCGATTTACGAACCGCGGTATTATCTGTATCAATCTCCAGTTTTTGAGTTTCAGGAAGCAGGTAGACTTGCATCTTGTCCGAAAAATATTTGATGGCTTTCTCAAATCGTTCTTTCAATGTAGCGTTTTCCTCAGGCAATGCCGATTCTGCCATCAGTTGGTTCAACTGATTTTTAAATCTCTCGCCTATCGTAAAGATTTCATTCTCAAAATTCTCTCTCAGCTGGCGTAGGGCAGGCAATAGGTTTGGATTGAGGATCGTACCATGCTCTTCCAAAATTTTAACTAATTGAAAAAAACTACGTTTAATTTCATTGAAGTCGAAGAGCTCAAATAAAAGAGACCTCTGGAAATCAAATTTGGCGTCGAGTAGCTGGCGGCTGTCGGGAGGATTATTACTCGCATCTCTGGAATAGGCCGCTACCGTCCCGTCGGTTTTGACACTCGATGAACCGATTTTAGTACTGAGCACCATGCCTTCAAAACTCTTACACCTGCTCAAGGCCACATAAACTTGTCCGTGTGCAAAAGAGGCATTGGCATCAATGATGGCTCTTTCGAAGGTTAGCCCCTGACTTTTATGAATGGTTATT
>DASYHR010000904.1:0-2749 GCA_035998385.1 Dyadobacter sp.
TTTTTCGTTCAGGAAATCCGCTGTTGAACCCCGAATTTACACATTCGTTTGAAGCGGGGCATTTGCTGAATATGGAAAAGGGCTCATTACTCTCCAGCGTTTACTACCGCCGGAGATTGGGAGTGGTTGAAAATTTAACAACGGTAGATTCCACTGGTTTTACGCGTATCATGCCAGTCAATCTTTCAACAGGGAATGCCTACGGGATGGAATTCAATCTGACATATGATCCGTTCAACTGGTGGAAATGGACCGCAAATGCGAATCTGTTCAGGGCTGTAAACGAAGGTGTTTATGCGGATCAGGTATTACGCAGTGATACCTACACATGGAATGGTCGTGTGTCTTCCCGGGTTACACTGTTTAAAAATATAGACTTTCAATCTTCCTTCAACTACCGCGCTCCACGGCGTACCACGCAGGGACGAGATCTTTCACAATATTTTATCGACTTGGGTTTATCCAGAGACATCATGAAAGGGCGAGGAACTGTCACTGCGAGTGTTCGTGATTTGATGAATTCCAGAAAGCAAAGAAGGATCGTTGAAAACGCCGGATATTACTCTCAATCAGAATTTCAGTGGAGAGCGAGGCAGTTTATCGTAACATTTTCATATCGTTTGAACCGCTCGAAAGAAAAAGAACGCGGAGAGAACAGAGATGACATGGCCGACGAGCAATGATTCTAAGCGCTAAACTGCTACCTTTGCGGCTTAACATAGGAAAAGGAAATGCTATTTATAGGAAAATACAACCTGCTTACCATCGAAAGGGTAACAAGTGTCGGAATGTTTTTGAGTGAGGTTGAAGGCGAAGAAGTGCTTCTGCCAAATCAGTACCTGACGGACGAGATGCAGGTAGGGGACACAATCCGGGTTTTTGTTTATCTTGATTCCGAAGACAGACCGGTTGCTACAACCGAAACACCAAAGATTGTTCGTAATGAGTTTGCTTGCCTGGAAGTAACGGACGTTTCGGAATATGGTGCTTTTATGGATTGGGGGCTGATCAAGGATCTTTTTGTTCCTTTCCGTGAGCAGAGTGTTCCAATGAAACTGGGTGAGTGGCACGTGGTTTTCCTGTATCTGGACAATAAGTCTTCGCGGTTGATTGCCTCAACGAAGATTGATCGTTTCCTTGAAAATGAAAGGCTTACTGTTCAGGAGGGTGATGAAGTGGACCTCCTGGTATGGCAAAAAACAGACCTGGGTTACAATGCCATTGTTAATCAATACCACAAAGGACTGATCTACCACAACGAGGTATTCAGAGACTTGAAGCCCGGCGATTCTTTGAAAGGATATGTCAAGAAAATTCGCCCGGAAAATAAACTCGATATAAGTTTACAGAAGGCAGGTGGTGAACACATTGAACCGAGTGCTCAGCAAATTTTATCTGAACTTAAAAAGGCAGGTGGTTTTTTAAATCTGTCGGATACCAGCTCACCGGAAGACATTTACCGAGTGTTTCAGATCAGTAAGAAAGTATTCAAAAAAGCCATAGGTGGTCTTTATAAACAAGGTATCATTCGTATTGGTGACGATGGAATTCATCTTCTTTAATAGATTTTGATATTGGTATAAAAAAGCAGCGTCCCGGTAGAGAATATCTGCCGGGACGCTGCTTTTTTAATGCAATGGCTGCTTACTTCTTGCCATATTTGTCCTTATACTTTTCGTAAAGACGTTTCTGTTTGTCATCAAGATTGACTTTCCCGCCTTTGATAAAAACCATTTCAATATCATTACCACGCATGTCAAGGATGTCGCCCTGAGATACCAGGAAAGATGCATGTTTCCCTTTTTCAAGCGTACCTATTTGTTTGTCTGCGCCGATGATCTCAGCAGCATTACGGGTAATAAATTGAAGTGCTTCTTCGCTGCTAACGTTTCCAAAGCCTGATGAAGTACCTGCCAGAAATGCAAGGTTACGTGTTCTCCACCATTCATCTGCATAGGTTACAGCCACTTTTACCCCAGCTTTGTGAAGCAATCCAGGTAGTTCGTAAGGCAAATACACGTTTTCATCCACACGGCCTGGTAATCTGTGTGTAGGATTAAGTACAACAGGAATCTGGTTTTCTTTCAAAAACGCAGTTACCTTGTAAGACTCATCTCCACCAACGATCACGATCTTTTTCACCCCTGCATCCTTGGCAAATTTCACTGATTCAACAATGTCTTTTGCATAATCAGCACGGATGTACAGATTGGTAGAGCCGTCAAACAAAGGTTTCATTGCCGCCAGACGAAGGTTGACTGGTGAAGGGTCTTTCAAGTCGGCATAGGCTTTTGCATCTGCAAAGACACCGCTGAATTTGTCAATAACCTCCTGACGCTTTTCATTGCGTTTCATGGTTACAGAGAAATCTTCAAAATTGAAACTTCTCGCCAGAAATGATGGCCAATTGATCCAGATCCCATCGTCCTTCTTCAAAACGGCGTCTTCCCAGTTCCATCCATCCGTGTAGAAAACAGAAGAGGAGCCCGAAACAATACCACCCTGCGGAACAGCCTGAGATAACAAAATTCCGTTGCCTCTCAATGTAGGGATTACTTCTGAATCTGTATTGTAAGCTACCAGTGATCTGATATGGGGATTGACATCGCCCACTTCGTTAAAATCCAGCGTAGCACGTACCGAAGCAATCTCCTGTATACCCACGGTGGTGTTGAGCGAAATAATGCCCGGGAAGATGTGCTTTCCTTTTACATCTATCACCTCTGCACCGGATGTACTTCCTGAGCCT
>DASYHR010000906.1:0-5341 GCA_035998385.1 Dyadobacter sp.
CATTTTTTATTCGTTCTATTCAAACTCCTACCAAAATGTGGCGTAAAGAATCACGACGATAGTCAATACCACTCCCGCTCCTACCGCAAATACGGTATCAACTTTGAACATTTTGGCATCAATTTCAAGCCCCTTCTTCTCGTCTGGCATTACCAATCCCAAAACAAACATCACTGCAACACAGATCAGGAATACCCAGCCCATTCTGTCAAGAAAAGGAATGGTGGTCCAATCGGTGATGAAAGAAAGTGGCGGCCAGTTGTTATGCATGGCCAATGCGATTAAGAATCCGCCTACAATTGCAAAAAGGGCTCCGGCCGAATTCGTTCTCTTCCAGAAAAAACCCATGCTAAATGCCGCGAAAACCCCCGGCGAAACCAGACCGGTCATTTCCTGAATAAATTGAAAACCTCCTTTTTTATCAATTCCCATATATGGAGAGATGAGAATTGCCATCAGCATAGAAATTACGATTACAATTCTTCCGGTTTTAACGAGTTCTGCTTCGGATTTGTTTTTACCGAAATATTCTTTGAAAATATCCAGTGTGAATATCGTGGATATAGAGTTCGCCTTTCCTGCAAGTGAAGCAACGACAGCCGCTGTCAAAGCAGCAAATGACAATCCTTTCAAACCGACAGGAAGAAGTCCTAACAAAACAGGATAAGCCTTATCAGCAACGATTTCTCCGTTTTCTGTCAATTCACTTACAAATAAACCATTGCTGTAAAGCGCATAGGCTGCAATACCAGGAATTACAACCAGCGCAGGCATCAATAATTTCAGCGCAGCAGCAAATAGTAATCCTTTTCTTGCAGTTGGCAAATCCGCCCCAAGTGCGCGTTGGGTAATATATTGATTACATCCCCAATAGTTCAGGTTTACGATCCACATCCCACCAAATAATACAGTGAGTCCCGGCAACTGAGAATAGAATGGACTCGACTGCTTGAAAATCATATGGAAGTGATCATCATGGTTATTTTTCATTTGATGAAAACCGTCTACCATTCCTCCTACTGTAATAAGACCATCTCCGGATACCAGGTTAAGTGCCAGATACGATGTAGCTAATCCACCTACAATCAGGAAAAATACCTGAATTACGTCCGTATAACCAATCACCTTCATCCCACCGATGGTGATAATGATGGCGAAAATGGCAAGACTCCACATACAAAACCAGAAGTCCAGTCCGGATATTCCGGAAACTGCCAATGCTCCCAGGTACAAAATAGAAGTAAGGTTGACCATAATATACAAACCAAGCCAAAACACAGCCATAATCAAACTTACCTGCTTGTTGTAGCGCTGGGTAAGAAACTGTGGCATGGTCCATATTTTATTTTTCAGATAGATAGGCATAAAAAATACTGCAACAACAATAAGCGTCACAGCAGCCATCCATTCATAAGTTGAAATGGCAAGCCCCATAGAAAAGCCATTTCCTGACATACCGATAAATTGCTCGGCAGAGATATTCGATGCGATCAAAGAGGCTCCAATTGCCCACCAGGTAAGCGACCCTTCAGCAAGGAAAAAGTCTTTTGTTGATTCTACTCCTGTTTTCTTTTTGTTGTAGATATAGTAACCGTACGCAGCGACTATAATAAAATAAACAAAGAAGATGATGTAATCGGGTAATTGTAATTGTTGCATTTCAAGCTAGGAAAATGGGATGGGAGAATGAGCATGTTGGTTCAACACGAAAGGTACACTATTTTCAGAAAATAGTACAAGCTGCGATTAGCTAAATGAAGTAAATGTGCCCGGAGAGCAGTAAAATTATGCTTAAAGTACAATAAAATTTTAGTCCGCAGGAGGCAATGAATTTTTGCGTGGTCTTCGTAAAGGATTAGGAGGTAACTTCAGGACACGAACTTTGCCCTTTCTGCTCTGCTCTACAAGCCAGTAAACATCCTCGAACTTCCCTCCTGCTCTGAGGCCTTTTATCAATTGGTCCACACTGCCTTCACCAGAATGATACAGCCAATAGGAAACCTCCAGACCAGCACTCATATACGCGAGCATTACATGCCGCTGGTCTCCCGAGAAGAAATCTTTGACTGTACGGATATTTTCAAGTTCGAGTATTTCCTGTCCCCCTTTTGTATAGTACGACCATTCATCCAGATAATCAACATACCGCCCTATACTGTCGCGGTTACTCACAAAACGCTGATCCAGCATCAGTGCCAGACCTTCGTTATACCACTGAGGAACATCCATTGTAGTTTTCCACCAGCCTACTCTCGACAATAGTTCAATGTGGCTCATTTCATGACTGATCACATCCACATTCATTTCCTGTAAGTTAAGAACAATGAAAGAACTTCCCCAGGGCGTCCCCAGGCTACAGCCGGCTCCCTCCGTGCTGCTACAATATTTTTTGTATTCGTCCGGACTGGTACAGATAATGATCGCAGGTCTTGATACTTTTCCCATGTAAAACGAATCAACCCGTGCCTCTGCCTTCCGCACATCTCTGAGCACGTTCCTGAAACTTGCAGCAGACAATCCCGGACTAACGAATACATCCGCCCGGAGTTGATGAAAACCGGATAATCTGATGATCTCGCAATTGAATATCTGGGGATAGAGAAACGCCACGCTAAACAAAATGAGAATGACTCCGCCTATCACGAACTTACAAGCCTTAGCCAAACGCTTCATCAATGGACTGTAAGTTCTCAAACCGGATTTTTAATTTTAAGTTGTGATCGACAAAACCCTACAACAAAATAACCGCAAATGCACGTTCAGGCATCTGCGGTTACAATATATTAAAATATGCGGCATTCACCTCGAATGGCTTCTGCCTGCAATTTAGTGTTTGAAGTGACGCACACCTGTAGTTACCATTGCCAAACCATTCGCATTGCAATAATCTACTGAGTCTTTATCACGGATTGATCCGCCTGGTTGTACCACTGCAGTGATACCGGCAAGATGAGCGATCTCAACACAGTCAGCAAACGGGAAGAACGCATCCGATGCCATTACCGCGCCTGTAAGATCGAAGTTAAATGCTTTCGCCTTTTCAATTGCCTGGCGAAGCGCATCTACACGGGAAGTCTGGCCTGTTCCGCTTGCCAGCAGTTGGTTTTCTCTCGCCAGAACAATCGTGTTTGATTTCGTATGTTTACACACTTTCAAAGCAAACTCCAGCGCTTTCACCTCAGCATCGGTAGGTACTTTTTCAGTTGCAGTAGTAAACTGAGCAGCTACTTCCGTTGCATTGTCTTTATCCTGTACCAATACACCGTTCAGTATTGTTTTGAACATGACGTCAGGAAGTTTGACAGCATTACGCTTCAGCAAAATTCTGTTTTTCTTTGATTTCAAAAGTGCCAATGCATCTTCATCATATGCAGGAGCGATCAAAATCTCCATGAAAAGTTTGTTCAGTTCTTCAGCCGTTGCCAGATCTACAGTTGTGTTGGTGATCACCACACCACCAAAAGCAGATACAGGATCGCATGCAAGTGCATTGTCATAAGCTTCTTTTGAAGTAGCGGCCGTAGCAATTCCGCAAGCATTGGTATGTTTGATGATCGCAAATGTAGGAGCTGCGCCTTCAAACTCATCAATCAGATTCACACAAGCATCTACATCAACAAGGTTGTTGTAGGACAATTCTTTGCCGTGTAGTTTATCAAATATTCCTTCCAGATCACCAAAATAGCTTGCACTCTGGTGTGGGTTCTCTCCGTAACGTAGTGTTTGAGAAGGAAGCTTCTGGAAATCGTAAAGTGCAGCATCTGCAGAATCTTTACCCAGGAAGTAGCTATTGATCGCACCGTCGTACTGAGATGATACACCAAAAGCAGCACCTGCGTAAGCACGGCGGTCTTCCAGATCCGTAGCACCCGCTTTCGCTGTTAATAAATCAACAACCTCACTGTATTGACTTCTGTTTGATACGATAAGCGTATCCTTGAAATTCTTCGCAGTGGCTCTGATCAGAGAAATGCCTCCGATATCTATTTTTTCAATAATGTCCTCTTCTCCTGCACCGGATGCAACCGTTTCTTCGAACGGGTACAGATCCACCACCACCAGGTCAATCGCCGGAATGTTGTACTGTGCCGCCTGAGCTACATCACCTGCATCATCGCGACGATACAGAATACCACCCATAATCGCCGGGTGTAATGTTTTAACACGACCTCCGAAAATAGAAGGATAGCCTGTAAGCTCTTCTGCTGCCGTAACCGGGATTTGAAGATTTTCAATGAATGTTTGAGTTCCTCCGGTTGAGTAAAGTTTTACACCCTGCTCATGCAACAGACGAACCAAAGGTTCAAGTCCATCCTTATAATATACTGAAATAAGAGCGGATTGGATTTTTTTAGACATTGTACGATTATTGATTATAGATTTGGGAGGCCGGTGGTTATGAAGATCAAATACAATAAAATTACATTCGGCTTAAAACCGGTCCATCGTCCTTCTTGAAACAAGCCACAAAGATAAATCAAAAAAACACGCAGTGGTTTAATTTGGTAAAAGATATCAGGTAAGAAACAGCAATTACGAAACGAAGCATAAACAGCTAACATCAAGCAACAAAGACTATGAATTTAAATCTGACGGGAAAAACGGCCCTGGTTTGCGGCAGTACGCAGGGAATAGGCAAAGCAACGGCTCTCGAACTTGCGCAATTGGGCGCAAATGTGACACTGATCGCAAGAAATGAAACCGCACTCCGGGAAACTGTAGAGTTGCTGGATACGACATCAGGACAGCTTCACAGATACATAGTGGCCGATTTCTCGGACAATGAAAATGTGAAAGAGGCCCTGGCAAATTACCTCAGGTTATGTCCTGATGTACAGATCCTGATCAACAACACGGGTGGACCAGCAGGCGGGCAGGCCATTGATGCAGAATCTGAAAAGTTTGTGAAAGCCTTTCAGATGCATCTGGTCAACTATCAAAATATTACCCAGGCAGTAGTGCCTTCCATGAAGCAGGCAGGATTTGGCAGGATTGTCAATATTATAAGCACCTCAGTCAAGCAACCTATAGCGGGACTTGGGGTTTCCAACACGATCAGAGCTGCGGTGGCAAGCTGGTCCAAAACGCTCTCCGCAGAACTGGGACCCTTTGGCATTACATCCAACAATGTACTTCCCGGTTATACGAAGACAGCCCGGTTGGATGCGGTGTTACAAATGCGGAGTGAAGCCAGCGGGAAATCTCTGGAAGAAGTGACACAAACTTTACAAAATGCTATACCCATCAAACGTTTCAGTGAAGCTGCAGAGGTTGCTGCTGCAGTGGCATTTTTATGCAGTCCGGCAGCGGGAAGCATCAATGGCATTAATCTTCCTGTTGA
>DASYHR010000922.1:0-4204 GCA_035998385.1 Dyadobacter sp.
AATTAAAAACTTCTTCATGTTATGCGGGTAATAATTTGCACCCCTTTAACGAAAACTGTTCTACAATATTATCTTATCTGCTGGCCAATTGTGAAGTGGAACTGTGCACCACTTGTTTTGCCCTGAATTTTGTCAAATCCATATCCCCAGTCAATACCAAGCAAACCAAATGCTGGCATAAAGATACGTGCACCTACCCCTGCAGATCTTTTCAGGTCAAAAGGATTGAACTCCTTGTAGGTTCCCCAGTTATTACCACCTTCTGCAAATCCAAGGATAAAGATCGTGGCCTGTGGGTTTAGCGATACCGGATAACGAAGCTCCATTACATACTTGTTGTAAACAATACCTCCACCGGATGCCGGGAAACCATTCTGAGCCAAAGGTCCCACTTTCTGATCCTCATAACCTCTAAGACCTATAATGTCCTGATCGGCGAGTGAGAAAGAACCTTGTCCTGCCAAACCGGATCCCCCAACGATAAACCTGCCAAAAGGACTGTATCCGATTTTTTGATTGTAAGCTCCAAGGTAACCCATGTGCGTACGGGCACTCAATACCAGCTTACCTGTGATGGTTGCGTAGTAGCTCATGTCAAACATCCACTTGTGGTATTCAACCCACTTGTAGGTATCCGTGATGTTTGTAACTTCTTTCTTTCTCAGCGCAGAATAAGGCGGTGTGAAAGTCGCGCTCAACGAAATGTTACTACCGCTTCTCGGGAATTGGAAATCACTAAGAGTATTTCTTGAAATCGTTGTATTGAAAGAAATATTATTAGAAACCCCATTGCTGTAACCGATACGGAAGATATCAAGACTATCCAGACGGTAACGCTGGTAAGATAAAGAGTGCGTCATCACCAGGTTTCTGTCCGGCTCTTTCAAACGGCGACCCAGCGAGAACGTGATACCATTGTTGAAATAGCCACCACGGTAATTCAATCCTCCGCCAGGAATATTTCCATAGATAGAGCGGAAATCAGTCATACGGTAAACTGTACGCTGCAATGACACCCCAAAGTTGATTGGCTTTTTACCTCCCAACCATGGCTCACTGAACGATAGTGAGTACGTCTGATATTGCTTACCATTTGCCTGGAATCTCACCGAAAGTTTCTGTCCATCGCCTGAAGGAAGCGGTCTCCATGTTTCACGGTTAGGAATGTTTTTCAAAGAGAAGTTATTGAATACCAAACCGAGCGTACCTACAAAACCGATGTATCCACCCCACCCCCCGGAAAGTTCGATCTGATCAGATGGTTTTTCCTCAACGGTATATTCAATATCCACAGTACCATCAGCCTGATTAGGTATCGGGTTGATCTGGATTTTCTCCGGATCAAAATAACCCATTTGCGAAAGCTGACGTTGGGTGTTAATAATCTCTGTTTTACTGAATTTCTGTCCAGGCAGTGTGAACAACTCACGTAATACCACACGGTCGCTGGTTTTGGTATTTCCATTCAGCAAGATCCGGTTGATCGTTGCCTGCTTTCCTTCATACAGACGAAGTTCAATATCAATAGAATCGCCTTCCACTGCCTTTTCTGTCGGATCAATACGGAAATAAAGATATCCGTCATCCATGTATTTAGAACTTACGTCAGCACCGGGAATCCCGTTGATTTTTTTATCTAGCTCTTCCGGATTGTAAACATCTCCTTTTTTGATACCCAGAATATTACCCAACAATTCTGAAGAATGCAGGTAGTTTCCAGACCAGGTGATGTCACGATAAAAGTACTTGATACCTTCATCGATCTTCATATCAATACTAATCGTCTCGCCGTTGTTGCGGATAGTATCAAACTCAATCACAGCATCTCGGTAACCGTTCTTACGGTAATAAGCGATTAGCTTTTCTTTGTCCTCGTCGTACTTTTTAGGGATGTATTTTGATGGATTGAAAAGACGTCCCAGCATTTTTTGCTTGGTCCCTTTCATTTTTCTTTTCAAAGTACGATCGCTGATAGCTGTATTACCTTGAATATCAATCTTTTCAATTTTTACTTTTTTACCCTTTGTGATGGTAAAATTAAGTGTAGCCTGCCCTCTAGTAGAATCAGGAATCTGTAACACTTTTACTTTTGTATTATAAAAACCCTTATCCATGTAATACTTTTTGATTACCAGCTGGGTGTTTTTGATCACGGTAGGTGTGATCACACGTCCTTTGATCAGCTTTACTTTATCATTCAGCGTTTCACGTTCCCCTTTTCTGATACCGGCAAAAGAAACACGGTTCAAACGCGGACGTTCTTTGATGTGGATATTAAGCCAGATCTTTTCAGCCTCCACTTTAGTAGCCATGATCTCTACATCATCCAGCGTACCAAAATCCATCATTCTTCTTACTGCTGAAGGGATGGCAGGACCAGGAATTCTCACCTTGTCACCTGGCTTCAGACCAGAAATAGAAACCATGGAATTAGGATCCAGAAATTGAGTACCCGATACAGTAACTTCTGCAATGGTGTACTCCTTTGGATCAGCGGCATCAAATGAAATAACAGAAGAAGATGTTTTTGGAGAATTTCCTCCCAGCCCTACACGCTGAGCATTTGCCTGAAAAAGCCAGCAAAACATAATTACTGACAAAATACCACTACGATGTGCTAATGATTTAATCAAATTTTTCACAAGGTTCATATTATTCTACTTAGCACTATTCGCTTTTATTTGTTCTCCTGTCTTACCGAAACGTCTTTCCTTACCCTGAAAGGACAAAATAGCTTCATATAAATTTTCACGTCTGAAATCCGGCCAGAAAAGGTTCTCGTAAAAATACAATTCTGCGTAAGCCAGCTGCCACAACAAAAAGTTACTGATCCGATGGTCACCGCCTGTCCTAAGCATCAAATCCACATCTGGTCTGTCCCCTGTTGACAAATGAGCTGACAACATTTGCTCATTAATTTCCTCAGGGTTCAGCGTTCCGTTCTGTACTTCTGTGGCGAGCTTTTTGGCAGCCTGGGTCAAATCCCACTTACCGCTGTATCCCAGCGCAAGAATCAGATTCAGCCCCGTATTGTTTTTTGTAGCTTCCGAAGCCTCAGTCAATTGTCTCTGGCAACTTCCTGGCAAGCTTTTTATATCACCAATTGTGTCAAGCCTGACATTGTTTTTCATCATAGTCGGGAGCTCGTTGGCTATGGACTGCACCAACAATTCCATAAGTGCACGTACCTCAAACTCGGGACGTCCCCAGTTTTCAGTAGAAAATGCGTAGAGCGTCAGAAAGCCTACACCTAGTTCGGCACATCCTTCTGTAACTTCTCTTACTGCTTTGATGGCATTTCGGTGTCCGAAAATACGCGCTGCTCCCTGATTTTGGGCCCATCTTCCATTACCGTCCATGATAACGGCGATATGCTTTGGCAGATTGCCTGCATCAATGAGTTCCTTCATTGTTTCTGAACTCTTTAACCTTTTTTAACAAAACAATTGAACTCTAAACTGTGTTAAACGAAATTACAGTCTGTTTCATAGTGTTTTTCAACAATCAGCTAATTACTGATACGCTGATCATGTTGAATTTGTGTCGAACTCCGTAAAAAATGGTTTTTGCACAATTAACAAATACAATACAAACAACTGTATTTCAATTAATTAACAACAAAAATTAATTAATTATTTTAACAGGGGCGCAATTTAGGAATAAGTAAGCCGTCTTCAAAATCTATTGAAGCTGCAACGATAAATATCCGGATTCAATTAATTATCAGTAAGATGGCGTATTACGTCACCGTAAGTACTTCCGCTTGTGAGCTGAGACGCCTTGCCGTCCCTCATTGTGATCGTAAATTTGCCGTTGAAGTGTTTTCGGATTTCCTTGATGTGGTGAGCGTTAACGATGCCTGCACGGCTAATCCGCAGAAAGTGGTCGGGCAGTTTTTCTTCCAGGGAAGTGAGTGTAAAATTGATCAGATATTTCTGACCATCCAGGGTATTCAGGAAGACATACTTCTCTTCTGCTTCGAAATGAGTGATCTCCGTAAGCTGGATCAGCAATATCCGGTCTCCTGACTTTACCGACAGCGAGAATAGCTCCTTTTTAGGTTTCATTTCCTCCAGCAACCGGAGCAGATTCTCTGTATATGGATTAGGTCCGTCCTCCCTGACCACTTCAGTCATATTCCGCAATTTTTCAATCGTTTTCTGCAGCCTCTCATCTTCGACCGGTTTTAACAGGTAATCCACAG
>DASYHR010000086.1:0-3267 GCA_035998385.1 Dyadobacter sp.
GTTTAACATCGGATGCAAAAGAACATGGCAATTGGGCTAGCCGCTGACTGCCACAAATCTGCATCGGCTCCGATGAATTTTGAGCTGACAGGTGATGCCAGCGATCCAATCCGTATTGACTGAAATAACCAGTCAATACGGATTTTTTTTGTATGTTATTGAATGCAGTCTCATGCTGCCTTTCTGTCCGATTCCCTCATTCTCGTTGTACATCAAGTAGTACTTTAATCAGACCAATCGAGCAATTTTTGATCTATAGAAAGAAAAAATAAAATATTAAAGAGATCAATACACAAACCTGGTGGTACGATAAAAAAACAATTTCCATTTTCACCGCAAATACCGTCATCTATGATTTGCTTTGTCTATTAAATTTATAGACTTAATATTCTTACATCTTTTCATGATTACACATTCAGTTCCGCGGTGACCCTTACCGGCGGTTTTTCATGTTCGCAGCAAACGGAGTTGCAATAAATTGCGAATCGTCCCATGCTTCGGGTGAATAAAAAGTCAGATTCCCTGACCGTCCAGAAAGATAAACTGCGAAGACAAAATATCAGCTTACCGAGCCTGAATTTTTACAACCATGCTGTCATCCTAAATAAAACAATTTCAAAAATCCGCAATTGTGCCATGAATCTATCCAATGTAAAACAAGTATGACTTATGAGAAATAAACTACCATCTTACCGGAATTTCGGTTCAAAAATCAAGGCACTGCAGTATATCTTTTTAATGGTATTCGGCATTGTAATTACCAGCCAGGCTCAGAGCAACACCATCAGGGGAACTGTATTTGATGAAGCCAATCAGCCTGTTGCAGGCGCCACCGTTACGATTAAAGCTGCAGGAACAGGAGCTGTAACGGATGTAAACGGGAAATTCAGCTTCTCTACCAACAAATCACTCCCACAGACGCTCACCATCAGTTATCTGGGATTTAAAACGCAGGAAGTGTCAACCGGTTCAGGACAAGATCCCGTCAATATTCAATTGGCAGAAACGACGAATCAGCTGGATGAAACGGTTGTAGTGGGTTACACCAGCTCCAAAAGATCCAGTTATACCGGGTCAGTGGCGGTTGTAAACGCGAAGGACCTTGAAAATCTACAGATCACTACAGTCGGTAAAGCACTTCAAGGAACTATACCCGGGCTTCAATCTATTGCTTCAGCAGGTCAGCCTGGCGCAGATGCCGAGCTCTTCGTCCGTGGCGTAGGTTCTGTAAATGCCTCGGCTGCTCCCCTTTATGTGATTGATGGTATTCCGGGAGGCGATGCGAACAACCTCAATCCGAGAGATATTCAATCTATATCTGTTTTGAAAGACGCGAGTGCCAGCGCGCTGTATGGTTCGAGAGGTGCAAACGGAGTGATTGTAATTACAACCAAAACGGGCTCGCTGAATGCTAAACCGTCTTTTAATTTCTCTGTTAACTATGGAATCACGGGACGTGCTGTGAAAGACTACAACTATTTGTCTTCCAAAGATTATTACGAATTGCAATGGGAAGCACTCCGTAATACACAACTTGATCAGGGAAAAACCACGGATGTAGCAGCGCAATATGCAACAGATTACGTGGTAGATGGCGCATTGAAAGTGAACATCTTTGGTCCAGATTATCCGAAACCGGTTGGATTGGATGGTAAAGTCGTAGCTGGTGCTACACCTCTCTGGGATGATGACTGGGGCAAAGCCATCTCACGCCCTGGCGTGCGCCAGCAGTATGATCTGAGCATCAGCGGAGGAAGTGCCAATACCAAATATTTCTTTTCAGCGAGCTATCTGAATGAGCAGGGCTGGATCAGAACTTCGGATTTCAGACGCTTCAATCTGCGTACTAATTTGCAATCAAAAATCAATAAATGGCTGGATGCAGGTGCAAACATCTCTTTGTCGTCCGGCTTGCAGAAATCGCCTAACCAAAGCGATAGTAACACGGGTAACTTCGCCAACTTCCAGCGACTGATATCCAATATCTACCCGGTTTATGAACGTAACCCCGACGGCTCCTATATCCTTGATGAACAGGGGAATAAAAGATGGGATTACGGAAGATGGCGACCCACTACGGCTGCCAGCGGTTCAAACATTCTGGGTTCAGCTGAAAACGCAATATCAGGCCAGCAAACGGATGCAGTATTGCTTGGAACCAACTTCACACTGACCTTCCTGCCAGGATTGTTCCTGAAAACAACCGCCAACGTTGACTACCGCGCAGGTACTTCCCATTCTTATTCCCACTCCTATTACAGCACCGGTGTGATTACCGATGGCGCCGGATCGGCTTCAAGAAGCTCGAGCCGCCAGCTTAATTATACTATTAATAGCTTCCTGAATTATTCGTTGAACCTGGGTCCGGACCATGCCTTAAGCCTGCTTGCCGGACCGGAGCTATACGTCAATAATATTTCCTTGCTGTCCGGCAATCGGACAGGATTTCAGGTATTAGGCAAAACAGAACCATCAGCCGGAACGGTGAGCGGCGTTTTCAACGGAACTTCAGACGACTACAAATTAGCGAGTGGATTGGCCAAACTGGATTACGATTATCTGGGACGCTACCACTTCTCTACAAGCTACCGTCGGGATGGATCTTCACGATTCAGCAAACAGGCGCGATGGGGTAACTTCTGGTCTGTGGGAGCAGCATGGAATATCAAACAAGAGCAGTTCCTCAAGAACGTGTCTAAGCTGGACAACCTGAATATTCGCGTCAGCTACGGAGCCCAGGGCAATGACAATGTCCTCATCAATGGCGCTGTCAACAACTATGCATACGGCGGATTTTATTCGATATACAACAGTTTAGACCGCCTTGGCCTCTTGCCTTCTGACCTGCCCACACCTGACTTGAAATGGGAAACCAATCTTAATCTTAACTTTGGTGTCGATGTATCCTTCTTTAATAGCAGATTGGTTGCGCAGCTGGATGTTTTCGACCGTCAGTCGAAGGACTTGATTTTTAACAAACCGTTGTCTCCATCAACAGGTTATAGCGGGATCAATGCAAACATCGGTTCATTAAGTAACAGGGGTATTGACGGACAAATCACGGCTGTACCAATTCGTAATAAGGATTTCAGATGGAATTTGACATTGAATTTTGGTCACTACATCAATAGGATTACCAAACTACCTCAGAAAGAAATCCTTACAGGCGCAATTGGTCAATACGGAAATACAAAAAAACTGGTTGAGGGTGGGTCAATTTATGACTTTTACATCAAAGAATGGGCAGGTGTGAATCCTGCCAACGGC
>DASYHR010000117.1:0-4970 GCA_035998385.1 Dyadobacter sp.
CTGCCGCCCAGGACGCATTCAGGAAAAGTACAGGAACACCTGATTTTTGAAAAATCATTTCACCTAATTCTCCCCAATACCAGGAAGTCTCTCCGGAAGGGTACAGGTAATTTTTTGAATCAATCGGACTGAAAACCGGAGCTGCCATGGGAGCATCAGCAGCCACAGTTATATTTTCCAGGTTGAGTATTTTATTTACGGCGTTGAAAGAAATCACATTCACGGTGCCACTTTTTGCACCCAGATCCGGCAGACCCATGGCATTGGAATTTCCTGCAATCAGAAATACTTCACCTACGCCAACTCTTTCCACATACACCGAATCAACCGAACCGGATGGCGAATAGCCCAGCAACGTAAGCCGGTACCAACCTGATCTTGCGACAACTTGTTTTGAAAAAAAGCCTTGATTAATTTGATTGTTGTCTATAGTAGTAGTTACCGTAGGATTAGAGTTTCCAGCTATGGGGGCGAGTTTAGCCTCCAGTCGGGAAAAAGGATAATGAATATAGCCGGTCAGAGAAAAACTTGCAAAGCCTGCTGAATCCCTTTGTACAACCTGATTGTCGACCGGACTGGTGACGGTGATCAGCGACTGAGCATAACTGATTGATAAATTCAGCGTAAAAATGCATATCAGAAACGGCAGGCAGAAACCAGGATTCCGATGTTTTGCTGAATAGTATGCTAGTCTGAGATATGCCATTTTTACGGTTTGTTGATGCTTTTTATCAACCTAAATTATAACAAAGTGACATAAAGTGAAAGAGCCAGTCCTGCTCATAACGAGAATGGACTGGCTCTGATATACATTGATTCAGCTTATTGTTGCGGATATCCCGGGTTCTGAGGTTTCAGATTAGGATTGTTTCTCATTTCTGGTATACCTAATGGGAACAGCAAATGTCTTTCCAATAGTGGTTTACCTCCTGATATATTCAGGTTAAGGTGTCCTACAAAGTTGTCAAATCCTTTTGTAGTTTCATTGAATACTTTACGCAGGCGAACCATGTCAAACCAGGTAATGCCTTCGTAGGCGAATTCATGCCAACGCTCTTTCCAGACTGCTTCACGGAAGGATGTAGTGGTGTACGTTCCCATCGAAGGCGTGGTAAGCTGTGCACGGTCACGAACCTTTTTCAGTGCATCGTACGCTTCCTGATTCACACCGCCTACTTCGTTCTGAGCCTCTGCATACATCAATAGAACTTCTGCGTAGCGTATCAGGTTAACATTCAGGTTATTTACTCTGGTTGGAGTAATGCCTGGCCCTCCTAATGCTGCCACATTAAAGTACTTAAATACAAAAGGTCCTCCTAGCTGAAACTCAGCTCCTGTACCGTTGGTGTAATAAGAAGTATAAAACCAGCCTTCCTGATTTTTCTTACGCAAGTCAGCGTTGTCATAACTGTTGTAAAAAGACGTGGTAGGTACAGTACTTCCTGTTCCGCTAGGTCCTGAAAAAGTTACAGGCTGAAAGTTAGGGAAGAAGTCATTTAAGGGAAACTGAGCCACCGTGCTGTGATACTGGATCTGAAATATGTGTTCAACACGATTTTTTTGAGTTTCTGTACGCAATTCCTTGTAAGATGGGAAGAGATTCAGAACAGAAGGATTCGCTTTTGAATAATTAATCACTTCAAGTGCTTTGTCTGCTGCCAGCTTGTAGTGTGAAGCCCCTTTACTTAGTGGGAAACCAGCCATGGTAAGATATACCTTTGCAAGCAGTGATTTTACAGCCATTTGAGTAACCCGACCTGTAGTTGCTGTTGCTGGCAATCCTGCCGCCTCTGCTGCAAGCAAATCTTCCACAATCAGTTTGTAAATTTCTTCCTGAGGTGCTCTGCTTGGACTGAAATCTTCCGATTCCGTCGTCTGTGGCTTGGTGATGAGCGGAGCATCTCCCCACATACGAACCACATAGAAATAAGCCCATGCTCTCAAAAATCTGGATTCACCCAGCAACCTCGTTTTTACGGGCTCATCTGCTGTAGGGTATGTAATACCTGGAATCTTATCAATACTAAGGTTTGCGTTGGCAATAATGCGGTATAGTCCGTTCCACCAGTTACTCACATGACCCGTATTGCCATCGTAAGTTAATGAATACAAGTTATTCAAATCTGAGTTCTGACCTGTTTGAGTGGTGGCAGTACCTGTTACCGCTTCCAAAAGTTGCCAGTTAGCTGAGAAAATACCTGCTCCCTCACCATAGAATCGCAAACCAGCATAGGTTGCATTTACTACCGATTGGGCGTGATCGGGAAGAGTGAAAAAGTCATCAGGTTGTAGAGCTGATGGATTACGCTCATCCAGAAAGTCGCTACAGCTGGAAGGCCCAAGGAGAACAGCTCCGCACAGTAGGGCTTTCGTTATGTTTTTTATATTGAATAGTTTCATGTTCAGTTTCAATTAATGGTATAAGTCTCGGATCTCTTAGAATGCCACCTGTAAACCAGCAGTGTAAGTAGTTGGTCGTGGGTATCCGTGCCAGATCATACCTTGTGAGAATACGTTTTCCGTATCAAAATTACCACGGATAGGCGTTTGCTCTGGGTCGCCATGTGGGTATTTGCTAAGGATGAAGAAGTTCTGTGCAGAAACGTATAGTCGTAGTTTGCTCATTTTCAGTTTGCTTGCAACCTCTGATGGGAAAGAGTATCCCAATATCATGTTACGTCCGCGCAAGAACGAACCGTCATAAATCCAGCGCGTATCCACATTTGTTACATACCCAGCTTTTGTATCACGGATCTCGGCAATTGGTGTGTTCTGATTGGTTGGTGTCCATGCGTCAAGAACAGTCGTGTAGCTGTTGGCTAGCTGTACACGGTCTTCACTGGCGTGCAGATTCATATCCATCAAATCATTTCCGTATGAAAACTGTAAATCAAGTACAAGATCGAAATTTCCATAGCGTAAAGTGTTAGAAAACGTGCCCCATCCTTTTGGGCTCCCATTGCCAATAATTCCACGGTCAGCATCAGAGATAACGCCGTCACCATTTACATCCAAATATTTTACATCACCTGGTAACATGGTGAGGTTTCCACGGTAGCTGGTAAATCTGGCTGCCTGATCACGCTCCGCTTCCGACCACGTACCCAAACGGGTCAGGCCCCAGAATGCACCTACAGGCTCTCCCACACGTAATACACTGGTTTGGTTTGTAATAGAAGGGCCACCCACTCCGAATATATCTGCCGGTGTTGCCAGCGACAGTACTTTGTTACGGTTAAAGGAAATATTGAAATTACTGGTCCAGCCAAATTTAGCCGTCTCAATATTTACCGTGTTCAATGCAAATTCAAATCCTTTGTTTTCCATTGAGCCAATGTTCCTGCGTATTGTAGCATAGCCACTTGTACGAGGTACTGGAGCATCCAGGAGCATGTCGGTTGTTTTTCTGTGGTAGTAATCTACTTCGAGAGAGATTCTACCTTTCAGGAAGCCAATTTCCAAACCTGCGTCGGTCTGAGTAGTCTTTTCCCATCTTAAATCCGGGTTCGGTAAAACGCTGATACCAGTTCCACTAACTCTTGTATCATTGAATACAGCAGCATAAGTAGAGCTTAGCAGAGGAAGGGACGTGTATGGTGGAATTTCAGAATTACCTGTTACCCCATAACTTGTACGCACCTTAAGATTAGAGATAAGCGTATTATTTTTCAGGAATTCCTCATCAGATACTTTCCATGCAAAAGCCGCCGAAGGGAAGAATGCAAATTTATGATCCCGTCCGAATTTAGATGAACCATCTGCACGCCCCGTTACGGTGAACAGGTATTTTTCAAGCAAAGTGTAATTCAAACGTCCGAAGTAAGAATTAAATGCAAAGCGGGATGCTCCGGACACATAAGGATTGGAAGAAGGAAGTGTTGCTCCTGCACCCAGGTTGTCAAATCCAAAATAATCAGTAGGAAAGTTTTGAGAACCTACGCCGTTTGTTGTAATATTCGTTTCCTGCCATGAAATACCTGCAAGGGCATTAAAGGAGTGAATACCAAATGTTTTGTTGTAAGTCATATAGTTCTCCCATGACCAGAACACTTCTTTTCTGTTTTCTTTTCTGGCAGTACCTAGTTCATTTGGTGTCAAAGAACGAGTTTGGGATTGATTCACATCCTGATTAATCACATTTATCCCTAATACAGAACGGAATTCGAGGCCTTTTGCAAGTGTTATATTTCCGTAAAGACTACCTAATGTTGTCTGTGTATTCAGGTTGTATTTCCGCCCCATCAATCGATGTACGGAGCTGAACGATCCTTCTGCGCCAGGGTAATCACGGTTATTAGCATAAACGCCGTCGTTATATTTCACAGGCAAGAAAGGGAAATCTTCCACCATCTGGCGAGGTACGGCATCATTGATATCCACCAGGTTTTCAGCCTGATTGTTATAGCTTAAAGTTCCACCAATACGTAACCATTTTTTTACCTGATCATCAATACTAAAACGCGATGAATAACGCTTCAGATAGGAAGTTTTGATCAAACCCTGGTCATCACGGTAACCAAGTGATAGAGAATAGGTTGTTTTTTCATTGCCACCGCTGAATCCAAGCTGATGGTTTTGTGAAATTCGGCTTTGCGTCGATTCTTTAAACCAGTCTGTATCGTAATTCGGCGCAAATGTACCATCTGCACGTTTCGTGAAAACTTCGGGGCGCAAATCCATGAGTCGTTGCCTACGCAATTGTGGATTATGACTTGTGTACTTTCCTTCGCTCCAGCCTACCGGATCATATTTCTCAATATTTTTATAAGCCAGATCTTCTGTGTCCAGATATTGCTGTGCATTTAATACTTTAGCTCGTTTTGGCCCAGCAGTAGGTACGCTCAGATCCAGGTTATAAGTGATGATACCCTCACCAGATTTTCCTCTTTTAGTGGTGATCATAATTACACCATTGGCACCACGGGCACCATAAATAGCAGTAGAAGAAGCATCTTTCAACACCTCCACAG
>DASYHR010000124.1:0-10062 GCA_035998385.1 Dyadobacter sp.
TTCTTGCTTCAGGAAAGTTTTCTTTTATTCCCGTTTTGATGATTCAAAGGTACTACCAAACCATTATAAATGTCAATAGCAGCAAGTTAGTTTAAAAAAAGTTCTTTTTACAATTATCTATAAATATTAGAATAGTTATACGTTTGAAGTAAAAGTGCAATAACTAGCATGAAATTTACTAATCATTTTAACAGCGCAGAGATTCATATACATTGTATTTTTCCAATAAATATCTTCACAAGACACGATTGGGATCAAATTCACTACTAAACACGAAAAAATAATAGTCAATTAAATTCATAGATTATATCATAAAAAGAACATTTTGCAGTTGCATTACCAGGATAAGATATTGATATAGAATCTTTTTTAATAGGCTAAGGCAAGTATCAGATCACGTGAAGTACTAAGATTCAGTGAGACCCTATAGACGCACAGCCAACAAAAAAGTACAATTCTGAAGCCAATTTCCCCTATTTCTTAATTTTGTATCATTTTGACTGATGTGACAGAGCAAAACTCGAAAATTGAAATAGATCAAAATCGAGTAGAAAAGAGATAAAATAAGTAAAGTATCGTTTATTAAATTGATCTATTTCAAGAAATTTTGATACTTTTGAAAAAAAAACGTTTGAGCACTTGAAGACAACTTATACCCCTACTGATGACAAGCTCCTGTGGCAAGCTTTCAGGCTTGGCGACGAAGTTGCATTCACTACACTCTATCAACAACACGTCAGAGTTTTATACTCTTACGGAAAAAAGCTGCTTGCTGATGATGCGGCGGTGGAAGATCTGATTCAGGATCTGTTTATAGACCTTTGGCAGAACAAAGAAAGACTGTCTGACATAGACTCGCCCAGGTTCTATCTATTCCGGTCTCTCCGGAGAAGAATTTACAAAGCCTTACCAGCCAACGATAAAATGGCGCATAACTGGGAAACAATGCCGGATGATCTTATGCCCATTACACTTCCTGAAGAATTCTATATCATAGAAGAGGAAGACTCAAAAAAACAAAAAAATGATCTCACACTCTGGCTTAAGGCTTTGCCTGTAAGGCAGTATGAAGTACTGATGCTTCGCTATTATGAGGACTTCAGTTACCACGAAATTGCTGAAATACTCTCAATCAACGAGCAGTCTGTCAGGAATCTGGTTCAGCGTGCAGTGATGAAATTGCGCCATCTTTCCATTCACCATATTCTGATTACATTTTTTGTAAATTTTTTTCTGCTAAAGTGAGTTAAACCCGGTATGATCCTCCTCTTACCTATGAGACGTGTCTAATTTTAGCACGAAATTATACCATTATGCAGTACGCAGAGTTTGAACTGGAGGATTTTCTGGAAGATAGCTACTTCAAAGAGTGGGTGAATGATCCGTCTTTTGAGTCATGTGCGTTTTGGAACAATTTCCTCGTTTGCAATCCTGAGAAAGCAGAGACCGTTGCTGCAGCGAAAGGAATCTTATTTTCGGTGTCGGCAGAAGTAGGCGAAGAATTTCCGCATCACGATCAGGTCGCTGTGATGTGGGAGAAAATTAGTTACGGTGTTTCAGAACAACCTAAAAATAACCGGTCTCTTTGGATCCGACTCTCGGGAATAGCTGCAAGTTTGTTGATGATCATATTCGCAGCAGGCTGGTTTCTCCGCCCGGAAAAGAACAAACACGATTATACATATACTTCCCTTATTACCGAGGCTGACGACAAACTGATAGAAAAGAAAAATCTGACAAATAAACCTATTGTCATTGAACTCCCCGATCATAGCAAAATCACGCTGGATCCTGCCAGTACGATCAGTTATCCCAGCGATTTTGCCAACAATGAAATACGTGAAGTTTACTTGTTAGGGAAAGCATTTTTTCAGATTGAACGCATCCCGGAGCGCCCTTTCTTCGTATATGCTAATGAACTGGTTACCAAAGTACTGGGAACAAGTTTTACCGTCAAGGCATTTGCGAATGATCAGCAAATGGAGGTAGTGGTGAAAACAGGCAGAGTGGCTGTTTTTACCAGAAATGACGATATGGATTTGAACGCTCCACAAAATGAAACCATCCTGACCCCAAACCATCGCGTACTGTATTCGAGAAAAGAGGAAGTCATGAAGAAATATCTGGTAGAGGCACCTGAAGTGATTTTATGTGCTGCTGTAACTCCTGCTATTTCAAATTTCGATGATGCGAAGGTTTCTGATATTTTGAAAAACATTGAGGAATCTTACGGAATTGATATCCAATATGATGAGCATTTGTTGAAAAACTGCCTGCTCACGGCCTCGTTTTCACAGGAATCTCTTTACGATAAAGTGGAGCTGATATGCAAAGCCATTGAGGCGGAGTTTGCAATTGTGAATGCACAAATTGTGATTACCGGCAGAGGATGCAACTGATATTAAAACAAACCTAACAAATTCATCCAATTAACCTGGAACACCATGAACTCATACTAATCTCAAAAAAAGGCCAGCGATGTTTGCAGCATCACCAGCCTTCTCATTTCTCCTCATCCTTCAATAAGAACACCCGCTTCCGACGGGTGGAGGAATCGTTTTGTCCCATTTTTTTCATGTTTAACAAAACTTTGTAAAGTTATGCAAAAAACCTATCCTAACTATCCTCTCTGGCATACCATTATGAGATTTAGTTGTACACAGCTTATCATTGCGGCATTGGTATCCTGCTTCGCTTTCGCAAAAAGCAGTGAAGCGCAGGAAGTATTGAATAGCCGCGTGACCCTGAATATGCAAAATCAGGATGTTCGCAAAATTCTTAGTAGTATCGAATCGCAGGTTAATGTCAAATTTTTATACAGCTCAAACCTTGTAAAATCAGAAAGAAAAGTCAGTGTTAACATTCGCCAGGAACAGCTTGGAGCTGCTCTGAAAACAATTCTTAATCCATTGAATCTGGGTTTCGAGGTTTCCGGCAAACAAATTATCCTGAAACGTATACAGCCACAGACAGGCAATCTTACTCCGATTATCTACCGTGAGAACAGCGTTTTGGATCGTACTATAACCGGGGTAGTGAGTGACAACAACGGAGCAGGGCTGCCGGGTGTATCAGTTGTGGTAAAAAACACGCAACGCGGAACCAACACAGATGCAGATGGGAACTACAAGATTGAAGTACCTGAAGGCAATACTGCGCTGACGTTTAGCTTTGTTGGTTTCACGCCGAAGGATGTCGAGATCTCAGGCAGCCAGACATCTGCAAACGTAGTACTTACGCAGGATGAAAAACAACTAAGCGAAGTGATCGTAGTAGGTTACGGTACAGCAAGAAAAAAGGATTTGACCGGCTCTGTTTCGGTAGTAAAAGTAAGTGAACTTACCGAACAGCCTAACTCTAACCTGACTAACCAATTGCAGGGAAGAGCATCCGGTGTTACTGTATTGAGTTCAGGGCAGCCGGGAACCGCTCCTCAGGTTCGTATCCGTGGTATCAACTCGTTCGGAAACAACGCCCCTCTTTACGTAGTGGATGGTGTACCTACTCAGGATATCAACAACCTCAACCCAAATGATGTAGCCACCATGCAGGTTTTGAAAGATGCGGGTTCTGCTTCCATTTACGGTTCACGTGCATCTAATGGAGTTGTTATTATCACTACTAAGCGCGGTTCCGGAAAGGTTAAAATCAGCTACGACACTTACTTCGGCACACAAACTACACCTAGAGGAAATGTATATGACATCCTTTCTCCGCAGGGAATGGCTGATCTGAAGTTTATGGCCTTACGTAATTCTGGTACTACAGCGATTGATGACCCTCAGTACGGAAAAGGCCCGAATGCAGTGTTACCGGATTACATCGTTCCGACTGGTGCAAAAGAATCGGATATTGATTTCTCGAAATACTATGTAAACCCGAACTATACTGACAAAGCAGATATGGATTCGTTTTACAGAATTGTGAAATCCAACAAGCAGGGAACCGACTGGTTTCATGAGGTATTCAAGAATGCTCCGATGCAAAGTCACAACTTAACTGTAAGCGGTGGCGGATCTCAGGGTAACTACCTGTTTTCTTTCAACCATTTCAATCAGAAAGGAAACCTGATGAATACCTATCTGAAGCGTTACACATTAAGAGCCAACAGCCAATATAATATTGGTAAACATTTACGTGTAGGTGAAAATATCGCTCTATCTCTTGTTGACAACCCACGGACAGGTATCCTTGAAGAAGGCGGAGCTATTGGTATGGCTTTCAGAATGCAACCAATTATCCCAGTGTATGATGTGCAGGGGAACTTTGCAGGTTCATTCGGTAGCGGACTAGGTAATGCAAAAAATCCTGTGGCGATTCGTGACAGAGCCAGAAACAACAAAGGCCTTGGAAACACACTGATCGGCAACATGTTTGCTGAATTCGATTTTCTGAAAGACTTTACAGTGAGATCTACATTCGGAGGAACGATGTACTCTTCTACCTCAAATACCTTTGGGTATCCTGAATGGGAGAATGCTGAAAACACCACCACCAACTCTTACACAGAACTTTGGCAGAGTGGCTTCAACTGGACCTGGACCAATACACTTACCTATGAGCACAACTTTAACGAGTTGCACAATGTAAAGGTACTCTTAGGTACTGAGGCATATAATTCATCAGGACGTGAAGTTGGCGGAACAACGCAAGGATACTTCTCATTTGACCCCGATTTTACCAACTTGTCTACAGGATCAGGAACACCGACCAACAGAAGTGCAAGATGGGAAGAATCACTTTTCTCTTACATCGGACGTATTGATTATAGTTTCAAAGATCGCTATTTGTTGAGCGGAACGGTTCGTCGTGATGGTTCTTCTAAATTTCTGACACAATATGCCGTTTTCCCTGCTATAAGTGCAGGATGGCGCGTAACGCAGGAAGATTTCATGAAAGGACTTACCTGGCTGACTGAATTGAAAGTGCGCGGGGGATATGGTATCATGGGTAACCAATTTAACATTGCCACTGCCAATGCATTTACGACTTATGGCCAGAACAGAAGCCATTCATTTTATGACATCAAAGGCACCGGAAACAGCACTGTACTTGGTTTTCAGAGAACGCGTGTAGGAAATCCGAATGCAAGATGGGAACGTAATATCAACTCTAATATCGGTATTGATGCACAGCTGTTCGGTGGAGCAATTGACCTGACAGTGGATTACTACCAGAAAAACATCGAAGATCTTTTATTCTCTCCTGAATTGGCTGGTACAGTTGGACAAGGAACGGCACCTGCTGTGAACATTGGTAAAATGAAAAACAAAGGGATAGATCTTTCTTTGTATGCTGAAAAGAATGTAACCAAAGATTTGAAACTGAACGCCACAGCGACTTTAACAACATACAACAACAAAATTGTTAAAATCACAGATGGTGTAACTTATTTCGATCAGGAAGGTCGTCGTTTCAACGGAAGTACAATTGTTAGAAATGCGGTAGGCCACTCCATCGGTCAGTTCTATGGCTACCAGATCAATGGTTTCTGGAATTCTCAGGCTGAAATTGATCAGGCCAACGAGCAGGCAAGAACAAGAACTGAGAATACGGCAGCTGTTTATCAGAATGAAGTGAAGGTGGGACGTTTCCGCTATGCTGACACCAACGGTGATGGTATCATTACTGCAGACGACCGTGTATTCCTGGGCAATCCAAGTCCGAAATTCAGTTACGGTCTGAACATTGGCGCAACGTATAAAAGCTTTGACTTTGGTATCTTCTTCTATGGTGTACAGGGAAACAACATCTGGAACAACCTGAAATGGTGGCATGACTTCTACACCAACTTCCAGGGTGCAAAAAGCAACACTGCTTTGTATGATTCATGGACTCCTGAAAACCAAAATGCAACAGCTCCAATCCAGGAAAATACAGGTTCTTTCAGTACAACCAACGTTCCAAACTCTTACTACGTAGAGAAAGGTTCTTACCTGAGAGCTAAAAACGCGCAGATCGGATATACACTGCCTCAAAGTGTGTTGAGCAAAATCAGAATTGAGAAGGCAAGAGTTTATGTACAAACTGCCAACCTGTTCACCATCACAAAATACTCTGGCCCGGATCCTGAGATTGGACAAAGCCAGGTTGAAGGTTCAACAGCATTTGGTCTGGATGAGGGCGTTTACCCAAATACACGTCAATTCCTGATCGGTTTAAATCTGACATTCTAGTTCACTGTATCATAAAACAGAAATGAAGATGAAAAAAATTAGCTTTTCAAAAATAGCACTCATCGTTGCATTCGGTATTGTATCCTATTCGTGTAACGACGATTTCCTGACCAAACCTGCATTAGGTTCGCTCAGTGATGCACAACTTAGTACAAAAGCAGGTGTACAAAATCTCCTGATTGGCGCTTACGCCGCTCTTGATGGGAACGGCGTTGGGGCAGCAAGTGCCTGGGATGCAGCTGCCGACAACTGGATTTATGGAAGTATTGCCGGTGGCGACGCAAAAAAAGGTAGTGATGGTGCGGATCAGCCGGGGATCAACTCAATCATGATCTATAGTGCAGGCCCTAGTAACGGCTTTTTCAACAGTAAATGGAGAGCAGTTTACGAGGGTATTAACCGTGCCAATTCTGTTTTGAAATTCATTCCTTTGGTAACCACCAATATTACTGATACGGAAAAGAAAAACTACACAGCCGAGGCGCGGTTCCTTCGAGGACATTATTATTCAGAATTGAAAAAGATGTTTAATAAAGTGCCTTGGGTAGATGAAACAACTGTAGACCCTGCGGCTGTTACCAATGACGCCGACATATGGGCTAACATCGAAGCCGATTTCCAGTTTGCTATGGATAATCTTCCTGCGACCCAGTCGGAAGTAGGACGCGCCAACAAATGGGCTGCAGCCGCATACCTTGCAAAAACATATTTGTATCAGAAAAAATATGCGCCTGCAAAAGGAGTATTTGATCAGGTGATTGCTCAGGGAGTTACCAGTAGCGGAACAAAATACAATTTGCTGCCGAAGTTCCAGGACAACTTTGACGCTGCGAAGAAAAACATGGAAGAGTCAGTATTTGCGGTTCAAATGGCTGCAAACGACGGTACAAACACCATCGACAACGCAAACACAGGAGGCATGTTGAACTTCCCGTACAACTCCCCTTTCCGTTGCTGCGGTTTCTACCAGCCAAGCCTTGACCTTGCCAATTCTTTTAAAACGGACGCAAGTGGCTTGCCGCTTGTTGATACTTACAATGTGACATCTCTCAAAAACGATATGGGTGTAAAATCTGAGGTGGCTTTCACAAACGACGCTACTATTCCGCTTGACCCACGCATTGACTGGACAGTTGGACGTCGTGGTATCCCTTTCCTTGACTGGGGTAACCACCCGGGACAAGCCTGGATTCGTGATCAAACCTACGCAGGTCCTTATTCGCCGAAGAAAAATATGTACTGGCAGGCTACTCAGGATAAATATTCTGATCAGCATTCATGGGCTCCGGGAACTGCTATTAACGTTGAAATTATCCGTTTTGCTGACGTACTATTGATGGCAGCAGAAGCTGAAGCACAACTGGGCAATCTTGACAAAGCACAAGAGTATGTGAACCGGGTAAGAGCGCGTGCAGCTAAGCCTGAAAGTCAGGTTTACACTTATGCCGACAATACGAAGCCAATGGGTGGCTTCACTACCACGCCTGCGGCAAACTACAAGATAGCGGTATACCCGGCAGGTGCATTCGCAGCCAAAGGTAAAGATGGTGCCCTGAAAGCTATATATTTCGAAAGAAAGCTTGAACTTGCTATGGAAGGACACCGTTTCTTCGACTTGTCGCGCTGGGGTATTGCGGACCAGGCTTTGAACGCTTACATTGCATTTGAAAGTAAAATTACTCCTGATGTGAGTGGTGGTAAGTTTATCAAAGGTGTGAACGAATACTTTCCTATTCCTCAACGCCAGATTGACTTAAGTACCAGGAATGGGGTATCCACTTTGAAACAAAATCCAGGGTATCAATAAAATTAAATTACGATACAAAAAGAGGCAGCTTCCAAACTGCCTCTTTTTGTATATTTAGGTTTTACAAATTGTTATTCGCCATTGCCTTGACCAGACTTTCCTCCTTACTACTCTGCCTGACGTTACTTTTCAGTTGCAAAAAAAATCAGAATAACGAAAAAGAAATTACCGGCAAGCAGCTTGCAGACAAATACTGCAGCACGTGTCACCTACCGGTCTCGCCTGAAATGCTTGATAAGGAAACCTGGAAAAAACGTGTTTTACCGGCTATGGCGAAACAATTGGGACTGGAAGTATGGCAAAACAGTGGCTACTATCAAAACCCCCAATCTGCTATTTCGCTTGAAGACTGGAACAGCATTTTAGCCTATTACGATTCCCTCGCTCCTGTCCGGCTCAGTGCCGCCAAAGCACCAGCCACGTTGTTGAAAGACTGGTCGGTTTTTGACTTATTGAAGCCAAAAACCTCCCCTTCCATCGCTACTACCACGCTTGCTACAATAGAACCTGGTAGCGGAAACATTTTTACAAGCGATTCCGAAACCGGAAAGCTGTATCAATGGGACAAAAATCTTCATCTTTCACGTTCTTCCCAGCTGCCGTCACCGGCAGTTCATATTGAGTTTGACGCAAACAAAAACGCGATTATTACAGCGATTGGAGAAATGAAAGCGATTGACGTGCCATCCGGAGCTATACTGATGGGACGAAAAGATAAGGATGACACGACTCCTATTGCTACCAATTTGATCCGGCCTGTTCATACCGTATCAGCCGATTTCGATAAGGATGGAATGATCGATTACGTTGTATCAAGTTTTGGCCATAACAAAGGAGGACTCTACCTCGCCAGGCAAAAAGGCAATAATCAATTCGAAACGCGCCCGATTCGAGAGATTGCGGGAGCGACCCAGAGCATTGCTATAGATTTCAACAATGACGGCTGGACTGACATCGTGACTTTATTTGCGCATGGTGATGAAGGAATCTGGCTTTTCCTGAATGATAAAAAAGGTGGATTTGAGACGAAAAATTTGCTTCGCTTCCCTCCTGTTTACGGGTCGAGTAGTTTTCAACTTACAGATATCAATAAAGATGGCAAGCCTGATATCATTTACACTTCCGGCGATAATAGTGACTACTCACGGATATTAAAGCCATATCACGGCGTATACATTTTTACCAATGATGGAGATCAGAATTTTAAACAACGCTATTTCTATCCGGTAAACGGAGCCACGAAAGTGATGGCGGCAGATTTTGATCTGGATGGTGATATCGATCTAGTTTCGATCGCCTTCTTCGCAGACCTCAAAAACAATCCGCAGGAAGGTGTTATCTACTTTGAGAATAAGAATTCTTTGGATAAAAGCAGTCTTCAGTTTGCACCTCACGCCATTCCTGTCAACAAAGAAGGGCGATGGATTACGATGGATGTAAAAGATGCTGACGGGGACGGTGATCCTGATGTGGTTTTAGGAAATTATTCTAAAGGTTTTTTGAATGAGAGAAACTTCGAACCTGATTGGAACATCAACACGCCTTTTGTCCTTCTCAGAAATAAAATCAAATAAGTGTTATTCTTTGCGTTTCCAGTCAGCAGGCAGAAGAGACGAAAAGCGATCTTTTCCAAGATCACCGGCGATCTCCATACCCATCGGCATGACCACCCATCCCTGCGGAGTTATCACCATGTAGCCGCCTGGTAAAGTTAAACGTGTAAATGGATGAGGCATATCTGCATAAGGCGACCTTTCTCTCTTCTTCATATAAAAAATTTCCAACGGAGTACCCGACACTACCAGCCTTTCGGTTTCGAGCTCACCGGGACGCACAAGTCTCATGCCGCGAATGGCTTCGATCCGGTTATGCAAGTGATTCGAAAGTAAATTCTGACCGTTGACAGTACGAACACTATTGAATATCCGTAGCGAATCCGGTATGACCTGATATACCTTAAAGCCTTCTTCGATAATACTATCGGAGACCATACTGGCCAGTAAATGTTTCATTGACCCCATGTATGCCGTCTCCTGATTGGCTCGCCACCGCTTTCGTTCAGTGTCGTCTTTGGGTTTC
>DASYHR010000280.1:0-3712 GCA_035998385.1 Dyadobacter sp.
CCACTCGACGATCAGGGCAAGCAGCAATGGCCCAAGCCGGGAGATACGGCAACTGCAGTACTGATAGATGCCAGTTGTTCAGCAGAAGCCGTTTCGAGAATTTCTCCTGTCAAATCATTGATTCATAATGGCATGAAGATATATTGATTACAAATCGTCGAACGGAGATATGATAAAGAAAACTGTGTGGCTGATTTTGTTGGTATTACTATTCAAATTGCCGGCGCTGATAGCAGGAGAAAATATGACAATATTTGATAATAAGGAAATAGTCAAACATGTGCTTGACAACAACCTTCAGGCAGTAGAGAAATCACTGAAGACTGGCGCCGACGTAAATGCCACGGACGGAGAAGGGCGTACATTGTTGCTCATTGCTACGCGCAATGGTCAGACGGATATGGCAAAGTTGCTTGTGTCGTCAGGAGCGGACGTCAATCTGCAGGACGCGATCAAAGACAGTCCTTTTCTGTACGCAGGAGCAACCGGACAAACGGAGTTGTTGAGATTATTCCTTAAAAATGGGGCACGTTTTGATATCTTCAACAGGTACAACGGAACTGCACTTATACCTGCATGTGAACGTGGTCATATTGAAACGGTTAAATTGCTTGCAAATATTCCGAATTTTCCGATCAACCATGTGAACCGTTTGGGATGGACAGCCTTGATGGAAGCTGTTGTGTTGGGCAACGGAAGTAAAAAGTACCAGGAGATTATCGCTATTCTCAAAACAGCCGGCGCCGACCTCACTATTCCCGATAAAGATGGCAAGTCTGCGTTACAGCACGCGAAGTCTTCAGGATATACAGAGATCGTTAAGATTTTAGATGGCAAATAGATGTAGCTGATCTCGTTTTTTGATCATCCCGAAAGATGCTTATTTTCCGGGCATTGTATTTGCCATATCAGTGCAAAATTTTACTATCGATGTGACATGGCAAAGAACAAAAATTTGAAGGATAGCTACAAAAAAATGCTGGAGTGGTACGAATACCGCGCCGTCGAAAATTCCAGATCATTGGAGAAATTATTGAAACTGTTGCCTCAGTTAGATACGAACTCACCGGCGGATCCATCTTACGATAAGGATGTTGACGACCTGGAATCACTCAAATTAATTTATGAAACAAGTATCCGCAACTTTGAAAGCCAGGTAGACAAATACAGAAAGCTGATAGATGAGCTTTAAGCTACACCGCAAAGATGTGTGTCATAAGTTCACTTTAATACAAAAATACTGGCAACAAGCTTCACAAGTGAGACTTGTTGCCAGTATTTTTATACATCCAATGACCTCAACTCGTCCCCGCCCGATCAATAGCCAATACCCGCACCAAAATTAAAAAGCGCATAACCCTTTGGTTCCATGGCTCCCGGTATATCGGATTTATTGTCGGCAACTGCCTTCGCCGATATAGGTATAGAAAATGGCAATTTTCCGGTTGGATTGTAGTTTCCACTAACAACATCCAAAAGTGCCTCAGCAGTTGTACCAAATGTGGCAATCATGGTTTTTGCCTTTGCGGCATCGACCTCATCCAGAACCCATGGACTCGAAAAATTAATTGCCAGAACTGTAGGTTTGCTTTTTATCAATTCGTTTACATGCTGCACGTCAACCTTGTTTTTCGACAAGTTAAGCTCTATTGCCTTATTGCCGGCAGCAAACAAACCTCCCGCATTTGGGATAATCCAGAGCAGAATTACATCCGCTTCCTCTTTGGTAGGAACAAACTCTAAATTACCGGTTGCCCGACTCGTCTTGTGAACGGCAATAGGTCCTCCTTCCCTGCCATTATCATAGTATGTTTCAAAATACACCTTCGTCTTTTTCTTTACCGGAAGCAGCTTAGCCTCATTGCGCAGAAGTACAATCGACTTACGCTGAGCCAAATCTGCCTTTTTCTGAAATTCTGCATTGCCAACGACTTGCTTCGCCATATCTATATCAACATAAGGATTTTCGAAGAGGCCGAGCTCAAACTTTTCTTTCAACAACCTCACAACAGACTCATTAATCCGGTTTTCACTCAACAGACCCTGTTTAACCGTTTCCAATAGGATTGTCGGATCGGCAGTTCCGGAGAAAAGGTCTACACCTGCATCAATGGCTTTCTGGTAACGTTGGTGCAGACTTAGGTTTTCAACTCCCCATGGCATCATTTCTATCGGACCTGTATCGGAATTCACGATACCTTTGAAGCCAAGTTTCCTGCGCAGTAAATCCTGGATAATTGCCTTGTTGTATGAGAACCCCACTTCCTCAAATTCTTTGCCCTTCGGGCTGGAATAATATGGCATGATCGCAGACGTCCCTGCGGCAATCGCAGCTTTGAAAGGTTTGAGATGATATTCGAAATTATTTCCCGGATAATGAGCGAACTTCCCCCAATCGAAATGAGAATCCAAACCATCCAGTTGCGGTCCTCCTCCGGGAAAATGTTTGGTCGTCATAGCTACTGATGTTTTACTAAGATGAGTCCCCTGGAATCCCACTACAATTTCCCGGATCATACCGGATGCCAGATCGGCATCCTCTCCAAACGTACCTTCAATACGCTGCCAACGCGGTTCCGTGGCAAGGTCAGCCATGTACATATAACCTTTGCGAAGTCCTACAGCAGCCCACTCCTGTCGGGCAATGTCTGCAAATTCATGGGTAAGTTTAAAATCCCGCATCGCGGCAAGTCCCAATTCACCTGGCCATTTTGAGAATGCCGTAGTACCTACGCTCAACCCAACAGCAGCATCAATGGTAATATGGTTGCGCGGATTGGATGCTACGATGGCAGGTATTCCCAAAGCAGATGCCTCACATAATTCCTGCAGTTTGTTAGCCCAACCGGCAATGGTGGCTGCTGGTGGATTTGCTCTAAGGATGAAATGCCGCAGATGATAGTGATTTACCCCTTTGCTGGTTCCCGCCGCGGACATAATGGGTTGGGGAAGCGGTTTTCGGGTGAATATATTGATCGGCATCACCAGATCCTGTTCGTTGAAATCACTTGTGATCTCAGTTTTTGGTGCATTGGCCTGGAAAGCATTGTCGCCGGCCATCCGCGTGGTACTGATCAGCATAAAACCCACCTTCTCTTCCAGGCTCATTTGCGAAAGCAAATCCTGAACTCTGGCTTCTACAGGAAGCCGCCAATCCTCGTATAGATCCAGCTTACCATTTTTGTTCAGGTCTTTGAATTTACGCCCGGATACCGTTAGAAGCTTGACTGAGCGATTACCCAGTAAAGGTTGAGATACGTTTTGAGCAAAAGCAGAGTGGCTGATATACAGACATGCCGCCACCCGGAAACTCGAAATGAACAACTTTTTATATTGTGATAGCATAAAAATCAGTAATTTATTTACCGTAGAAAGGATTTCGATGGATTGAAGTGGCTGTGTCGGAAACGATGATTTTGGAAAAAAATATCTGTTTCTTAACCAACATGACAGACGACTTTTACCTCTGGCTACCCGGGAACTCTTCCAACTAAATTTCCAATGTATTTTCCCGGATTTCAAAGGCAGTGTTTTTCAATTATAGCTGAAGCTTCCGGTCGTTGGTTTCGGAAGCTCTACCACCGCTTTCAGCCTCTTTTAAATCCGTCTATAACTGACCTGGATTGCCCCGTTTGGATACGCCATCTCGCCACTAATCTCTTTGAGTGCTCCCAGGTGTGGACTGATTTTCAGTTTTGAAAAATCAGCCGCA
>DASYHR010000288.1:0-3627 GCA_035998385.1 Dyadobacter sp.
CTTTCTCGTTGTTCCTCATCTTCATAGTTTTTGCCAACAGCTTCGGTCAGGGATATGAGATTGAAGCACGTATTAAAGGCATTAAGGATTCGTCTCTTATTCTTGGTCATTACAGCAGGAGCAGCACGCAATTTGTGCCGAAAGACACAGCCAAGGCAGATGCAGAGGGGAAAATGGTTTTCAAAGGGACCAAAGATTTGCCTGGCGGGCTTTATGTAATCCTTTTTCCGGGTAACAGAAACTGGGTTGAGCTGATCTACTCCGGAACAGAGACTAAGTTTTCGATCAGTACTGATACAAGCGATGTAATCGGTAACATGAAAGTGACCGGTTCGAAAGAGAATGAACTGTTTTACGCCTATCAGCAGGAGTTGAAAATGCGTGCAAAGCAGATGGACGATATCAGGAAAACCGGTGGAGCAGATGCGCAACAACAACTTGTCAGTTCGCAGACAGAGTTTAAAGCATTCCGGGATAAATTGTTGAAAGACAATAAAGAGACTTTTACAGTGAAAGCGCTCAAAATGTCCGGAGATCCTGAAATTCCGGCAGCTCCCAAACTTGCCAACGGAAAATCTGATTCAATATGGGTATTCAACTACTATAAGGCACATTACTGGGACGACTACGATTTTGCGGATCCCCGTATTCTGAATACACCGTTTCTGGAGCCGAGATTAGATAGATATCTTAAAAATCTGGTTGTGCAGGTACCGGATTCGCTGATCAAGGATGTTGATAAACTGGTGGCAATGACACCTGCAAATAGTGATGTGAGATCATTTATCGTTTTCCATATCACCAATCAATATGAAAATCCGAAAACGGTAGGTACGGAAGCGCTATGGATACATATGGCTGAGAAGTATTATTTGTCGGGGCAGATGGGGACTTCGGAAGATGTGAAAAAGAGGATTGCCGAAAAGGTAGCAACTTTGAAACCGCTTCTGGTGAATAAAACATTCCCTGCGATGACACTAACTGATGAAGCAGGAAAGAAGGTGAGCCCTGCTACAATGCCGGCAGACTATACTGTGTTGTTTTTTTACGCGCCAACCTGTGGGCACTGCAAGGAGGCATCACCAAAAGTGAAAAGTTTTTACGAAAAAAATAAGGACAAGGGTGTTAAAGTGATGGCGATTTCGATTGAGCATGATGTGAAAGAGTGGAAATCATTTATCAATACCTATCATCTGGATGGACTGGTGAATGCGTACGATCCGCTCAAGCAGATTGATTTCAACAGAAAATTTGATGTAGTGACCACACCGACGGTTTATATTCTTGATAAAAACAAAAAGATTATTGCCCGCAAAATGCCGGTTGAGCAGCTTGAAGATTTCATGAATTACTATCGGAATAAAGTCGGAAAGAAAATCTGACGGGATTGTGAAGCGATAATGCAACGGCTCCGGTGATTGTATTCGCAGGAGCCGTTTTGATGTTATAAAAAGGTAATACAGATCGGTGCCTTAATAGCTGCACTCTCCTGTTTGAAAGTCATTTTTCCTGTCTTTTCATCCACAGTATATACAGTAAGGTTATTTTTATCCTGATTCCCTACGATCATATATTTCCCGGTCGGATCGAAATTGAAATCCCTTGGAATAGAAATCCCTTTTGTGGCTTCATCAACCTTCTCCAACTCTCCGTTTGAAAGAATACGGAAAGCGCTGATGGAGTTGTGTCCGCGGTTAGAAACGTAGACAAACTTTCCGTTGGGATGGATATGCACCGCTGAACTTGTATTGCCGGTGATGCCCGCAGGGACAGTTTCATATGCTGAGAGTGCTTTGATAACTCCCTTGTTATCCACTGTGCAGGACGTAACGGTTGCATCCAGCTCATTAAGCAGATAAAGGAATTTTCCTGACGGAGTGATCGCAAAATGACGGGGACCTGCTCCAGGTTTTCCCTGATAAAAGTCCTGAGCAGGATTTTTGGTTAATTTTCCGGTAGCCATATTGACAACATAATTCATGATTTTATCGCTGCCCAAATCTGTAACATATACGTATTTGCCATTCGGGCTGCTTGTGACGAAATGGGCATGTGCCTTCTCCTGCCTTTTTTCATTAGGTCCGGAGCCTGTAAATTGTTGTGTAAATGACGGTGCCTGAATACTTCCATCAGCATTTAAGGGATAAGCAGAAAAGCTTCCGCCGGTATAATTGGCAAGAAAAACCATCTTTCCTGATGGATGGACGGATACATGACATGGATTCACTCCTTCCGATGTCTGATTGTTGAGCTCCTCTAGTTTTTGCCCGGGTTGAATTGTATAGGATGTAATCTTATTAGCTCCTGATACAGCATACAGGTTTTTCTTGTTGGGAGAAACGGCAACATACCCCGGGCCGTTGGCATTTACGGTTGAGTCAATCACCGTGATTTTGCCGGAACTCATATCCAGATGGCATAATGTAATCACCGAATTATCACTTTTGTCACCTGTCCCGACATAAAACGAAACCTGCTGACCAAAAGTGATGGTGGATATAATAGCGAGCAGAACTATAAATGTAAATCTGAGCTTGTTCATATAAATATTTGTCTGATTTGTATGCTCTGGTTAAAGCAGAGTGGACAGCGATTATAATGTAAATGAGGTCAATTTAACAAAAGAACGATGAATACGATTACATGGCAGGAGTTTGAAAATGTTGATTTGAGGGCAGGCACGATCGTACGGATAGAGGACTTTCCCAAAGCCAGGAAACCTGCGTTTAAACTTTGGATTGATTTGGGCGAAGAACTTGGAATCAAACAAAGTTCAGCACAAATCACAAAGTTATATACAAAGGACTCCTTACTGAATAAACAGATTCTCTGTGTGGTCAACTTTCCTGTAAAACAAATTGCAGATTTTCGATCTGAAGTACTTACTACTGGCTACGTGCTGCCGAACGGTGATGTAGTTCTGTCATCACCCGATTTCCCTGTTGAGAACGGCACAAAACTCGCCTGAGCATAAATGATGTAAGGCCGGGCAGGAATTCTGTAACTGGTAACACGGGTGCTTCCGGTACCTTTGTAAAAAGATATTTAACTATGGAAACGACAATAGATGCTCATCAAATTACTCTGCCTGTAACGGGTATGTCGTGCGCCGCATGTGCAGCAAGCGTTGAATCCGTACTGAAGCATACACCCGGAATTACACAAGCGGGCGTTAACTACGCAACGCAATCAGTTTCTGTAAAGTACGATCCCGCAGCCGTTTCTCCCGAGGATATGGATAAGGCGTTGCAGGGAGTTGGCTACGGGCTGATCATTGAAGAGGATGAGTCGGATGCGGTAGCCGAGCAGGAAAGACTACAACAGGAGCATTACCAAAAAATTAAGAAAAGTACGGTTTGGTCGGGTATTCTTTCATTGCCGGTAGTCGTGATCGGGATGTTTTTCATGGACAGGTTTGCTGCAGGCAACTACATCATGATGGCTCTTACAGCACCGATTTTAGTATTTTTTGGTAAAAGTTTTTTTGTGAATGCATGGAAACAGGCCAAACATGGTAAGGCGAATATGGATACCCTGGTCGCTTTGAGTACGGGTATCGCTTTCGTGTTTAGTGTTTTCAATACCTTTAATCCTGAGTTCTGGCATGCACGTGGTCTGCATCCGCAT